>DAIQPD010000043.1:0-27110 GCA_036787535.1 Chryseolinea sp. | reverse complement strand
TGCTGTGTTAAGTAAATCATCTCCGCCTCCTTGCATCCAGAATAATCAACGCAGATGATCTCCGTACCTTTGTGTTGTATGCGTGTAATTCTTTCCAAACTAATAATGCTTAACTGTTATCTCTGAATCCACTCACCCCGCCAGAAACAATAAACTTCATTGCTGCCGGTCCGGAAATGTTGAGCGGTGTAATACTGTCTTTCGGCACAAAATAATGATAACCTGAAAATGCATAGGAATGTGGAAAGTACACCACCACCATATCAGTTAATCCTAAATCAGATAAATCAGATTGTGTTATAAATCCAATTTGATGCAAACTGTTGTCTTTGTTGATCCGAACTAAGACGGGTTTATTGAATTTCTTTTTATCTCCAACAAATGCACCAAGTAAATCTTTTAATGATGAATAGATCAATTTTACCAGCGGTATTCTGTTTACACCATGGTCGAACCACGTTTCTACAGTCTTGAATGCAAAATTAGAAGTAAGATATCCAAAGCTTGTAATAGCAACCAAAATAATAGCAAAACCCAATCCCGGATATGGTAGGTTCAATAAATCATCAAGCCATCGAAATGAAACATACACAAAGTAAACAGTTGCAACCAGTGGCACGATGAAGAGTGTGCCGCTAAAGAAATATCGTAATACTTTTCGAAAGGTGGTTTCCATTTTACTTTATTTCAGAAGTTGATGATGTGTAACTTTAATTCATAAAAAAAGGCTTCCGTTATCTTCGGAAGCCTTTTTTTTCGTTGATGATTTCTTATTACAAAGAGAATCCCAAGAAGCTAAGAAACCCGAATGACATTAACCCCACGAGTATAAAGGTAATACCTAATCCTCGAAGCGGACCCGGGACGTTCGAGTATTTCATTTTTTCTCGAACACCTGCTAATGCCACAATGGCCAACATCCATCCGATACCCGATCCCAATCCATAAACAGTTGCCTCAGGCAATGTGTAGGAACGTCCTACCATAAATAAAGCACCTCCAAGAATTGCGCAGTTTACTGCGATGAGTGGAAGAAATATACCTAATGTCCCGTATAACGCTGGTGAGAATTTTTCTACCGCCATTTCAGTTAACTGAACTACTGCGGCAATAACTGAAATGAAAACGATAAACTGCAAGAAGCTAAGATCGACAGTTGCAAAATCAGCACCCAACCAGGCGAACGATCCTTCCTTCAACATATAGTTTTGAACCAGCCAGTTAATTGGCACTGTAATACCGAGTACAAAAATAACCGCTACTCCTAAACCAAAAGCGGTTTTAACTTTCTTTGATATGGCGAGAAACGAACACATGCCCAAAAAATAGGCAAAGATCATATTGTCAATAAAGATCGAGCGTATTCCAATGTTTATAAGATTCTCCATGCTGCTTATTAATTAATGTGATTCACGATAACCGTTGATTGAGCGCTGAACCCAAATAACAATCCCAAGTAAGATACATGCCCCTGCAGGCAAAAGCATTAAGCCATTGCTCTTATAATGTAGGCCCATTGCTTCGAATACTTTAAAACCGAAAATTGCTCCAGACCCTAATAGTTCCCGGAAGAATGCAATGATCATTAAGATTAAACCGTAGCCTAATCCATTTCCAACTCCATCCATAAAAGATGGCCCGGGTTTATTACCCATTGCAAATGCTTCAAGTCTTCCCATTACAATACAATTGGTAATGATTAACCCAACAAATACAGAAAGTGTCTTCGAAATATCATAGGCATATGCCTTCAATAATTCGCTTACTAATGTTACCCAAAGTGATACTACTGCTAATTGTACAATAATTCGAATTCGGGAAGGTATAGTGTTACGCATCATCGAAATGATGGCATTGGAAGCGGCTGTAACCACCAATAGACTTGCAGACATATACAAAGCAGGAAGCATTTGGGTAGTGACTGCCAGTGCTGAGCAAACTCCTAATACCTGAACCGTAATTGGATTATCAATATCCAGCGGATTGGTAATTAGTTTTTTATTCTTCTTCGAAAAAAGCGGTTCTGCTTTCTTTACTTCTACCGCTACAGTTTCTGTACTCATAGACTGCTATTTATTTTTTACCGTTCTTCTTGAAATAGTTTTCATAAGATGCTATATAATCCTTTAGCATATTATTGACTCCCTTTGCTGTAAGGGTCGCACCAGACAATCCATCTACCTTATGCTGATCTCCCGTCCAATCGTTTCCTTCGCCTTTCATCATTGTAATGGAGACAAATGTATTCTTATCATAAAATGTTTTTCCCTTATAGCGATTTTGTACTTCCTCATCAGATTCAATGCGGGCACCAAGTCCGGGTGTTTCTCCTTTGTGTTGAAACTTCACTCCCTGAACAGTACTAAAATCAGATTGAAGTGCAACATAACCCCAGATATGATCCCATAGCCCGAAGCCATATACTGGCAGAACAACGTATTCTGTTTTACTCGAATCGCTTTCACTTTTAAATTCATAAACCGGAAGCAATCGTTCTTCAGCTGGCTTTTTATATTCAGCAGCAACGACAACATCTTTCGGTTGAACGCCTTGCACTTTATTACCTTGATAGTCTACTACAAATGCTTTCACTTTTTTTGCATACAAAGCAGAAATATCTTCTCCTTCTTTTAGCTCAACAACCGCAGAAAGAATATTCTTCTTTTGCTCCAGGGCAATATTAGCTTGCTGTTTTTCTTTCAAACCTTCAGAGGCCCAGGCGAGCACACCACCACACACTACCGTGAGGATGGCTGCATATAAAACGATGTATAAGTTAGACTGTCGCACGTTGTAATCTTCGTTTTTTGTTTGCGTTCACTACAAAATAATCAATCAGCGGGGCGAATACGTTCATCAACAAAATCGCCAGCATGATACCTTCCGGATAAGCTGGGTTAAATACACGAATCAGAACCGTCAGGATACCAATCAACAAACCGTAAAACCATTTTCCGGTTTCTGTTTGTGCAGCCGTTACCGGATCGGTAGCCATGAAGACCGCTCCAAATGCCAAGCCTCCTATTACTAAATGGTAGTGAGCCGGCATGGCTACAAAAGAGTTTCCTCCAATAAGGTTCATGAATAAACCCATACCATAAGCACCGGCAAAAACACTTACGATAATTTTCCAGCTACCTACTCCTGTTGCTACTAATATCAAGCCTCCAATCAAACACATTAAGGTTGAAGTTTCACCTATACAGCCTGGGATAAAACCGAAGAACATGTTGGAGAAGCTGTAGATGTTATCGGCCCATCCTGCACCAAATGCATTAAAAGATGAAACCGCACTTTCTCCAGTTGTAATTGCATTTGATGCAACTGATAATGGTGTTGCCCCAGAATATCCGGCTACCGTTTTCGCTCCTTCTGGTAAATATGTCCAAACCTCTCCAGCAATATCAACTGGATAAGCAAAATATAGAAATGCACGAGCGGTTAAGGCTACGTTCAATACGTTCATACCTGTCCCTCCAAAAGCTTCTTTCGCAATGAGCACAGCAAAAATAGTTGCCAGCGCTACCTGCCAAAGTGGAATACCCGGAGGCATTACCAATGGGATTAACATCCCTGTAACAAGGAAGCCTTCGTTGATTGGGTGCTTACGGAAGATAGCAAAGACTACTTCCACTAAACCACCGGCTGTGTAGGCAACCAATACCACTGGCATTACCTGAATCAAGCCGATCAATACTTTTTCATTTAATGTAGCCACCTGGCCGATGGCCAGAAAATGTTGATGCCCTACGTTATAGATACCAAACAACAAACAAGGTACCATGGCGAAAACTACGGTCATCATCATTCGCTTCAAATCGACCGCATCACGCACCTGCACACCTTTTGTAGGGTTGGTGGTGTTGGGTGAGAACATAAACGAATCGAGTGCTTCGAAAACATAGAAGTAGCGATTGTACTTACCTCCTTTTTCGAAGTCGTGTTTTACTTTATCTAAAGTGTTTCGTAAAAACTTCATATTAACTGTTCTGCATTAATTCAATTCCTTCACGCAAAATTTCCTGTACCTGATGCTTCGAAACATCTACGAACTCACAGAGTGCAAGATCCTCTTCAATGACTTCATAAATACCAAGAGCTTCCATATCGTCATAGTCTTCAGCAATGATTGCTTTTAACAAATGCGTTGGCAAAATATCGATTGGTGTTACCTGTTCAAAAACTCCGGTCTGAACGAAGGCTCTTGGCTCACCTCTGAAATTACTATCCAGTACATATTCCTTTTTATAATTCAGAAAGGAGAACAGACCCCATGCTCTACTGAAACTTAATTTCTTAGCAGAAGGTGTTAACCATCCTAAAAATTCAAAATAATCTCCTTCCGGGATAACGCATACAAGTTGATCAAAGAAACCAACATGACCCTCTTTACCGATCTTAGTGCCAGTAAGTACATTGCCAGAAATCACACGAACGTGTTCTTGCTTCAAATTATCCTGTAATATTTTTTTAACCGATGCACCTGTATACGTCTTATAATATTGAGGCTTTGCGACTTCTGATCCAGCCACGGCAATCACTTTCGATGCATCGTAAATGCCGTTTAGAAACAACTTACCTATTTGAATAACACCAAAAGGGTTGATTGTCCATATAACATCACTCTTGCTTATTGGATCGATGTGATGGATCTGAACACCTACACATCCTGATGGATGCGGCCCAGAAAACTTATTTACCTCAACACCTTTTGCCTGAGAGAATACAGTACTGATTTCACGCTCAGAGTGAAGGTTTAAATGAACAGGTCCTGAAGTTAACTTCTTTAAAATGTCAAGCCCAATTTGAAAGTATTGATCTTGCCCTTTAAATAAAACATTATAATCGGGTGCTAATGGATGAGAATCAAAACCAGAAACAAAAATGGATTTTGGAGTTTCCGAAGGATCGGCAACAATACCAAAAGGTCTCTGAACCAGATTTGTCCAAGCTCCACTCCTTAAAATTTGTTCCTGTGCCTTTTCACGACTCAGGTTAGCAATTTCTGAAACTGAATACTTTGGAAATTGAGCGTATTCAACTTTCTTATCAGCCAGGATTTTTACCTCGAGAAGCTTGCGCTTTTCGCCTCGGTTTATCTCTACCACTTCTCCACTTACCGGAGCGGTAAAAACAATGCTCTCATTCTTCTTATCATGAAATAAGGGGGAGCCTGCCTGAACGGTATCACCTTCTTTTACAACGACTTTCGGCATATACAAGCCAAAAAAGTCGGTTGGTTTGATAACAAAAGTTTCAGGTTGATCGATGCTTGCTAAAGAGGGGACGGCTTTACCAGCGAGGTTAATGTCAAAGCCCTTCTTGAGTCGGATAAATTTGCCCATGTAACTGGCTATAATGGTTAGGAGTGGGCAAAATTAGCATTTTTCCGAACATACAATAGCAGATTTGATTTTAGTTATACGGATGGTTAGTCGTTCATAGTTAAATACTAATTATATGTGTAATTGACTATAAGAACCGCTCTATTTCTTATTAAAAACTACTGAGCGTTAATGGATTGAAAGCCAAAAAGAAATGGGCAATTTATCGAATATGAAAATTACCTTAATGAAGATCAGCGCGTACAATTCTTCCCAATGCTATTCGCACCACTTCATCTACCTGTTCATCAATGGCGATGTGAGTGGTGTTAATTACCAGAGCATCTTCGGCTTGCCGCAGGGGGCTTTCCTTTCGGGAAGTATCAATTTCATCGCGGTGTAAAATATTCTCGATCACATCATCCAGGTCAATAAGTTGATCGCGATCCAATAGTTCCTTTTGGCGTCTAAAGGCACGGATTAAAATATCGGCATTCATAAACAACTTCAACTCGGCATTTGGAAACACCACTGTTCCAATATCACGGCCATCCATTACAATACCTTTCTCTTTCCCTAATCTTCTTTGCTGTTCAACCAATGCAACGCGTACCTCTTTTATAGTACTTACTTCACTTACCACCTCAGACACGCGCATTTTCCTGATTGCTTTTTCTACATTCAATCCATTCAAGTAGGTTTCTGATTTGCCCTTGAAATTGACTTTAAATGATACTGTAATTTGTTGCAATGCTCTTGCAATTTCTTTCGGATTAGTAAGTGCGATATGATGATCTAAAAAGTAAAGCGTTACTGCACGATACATTGCACCTGAATCGATGTAGCGATATCCTAAAATTTTGGCTACCTCTTTTGCCGTTGTGCTTTTGCCGCAGGCAGAATATCCATCAATGGCGATCACAATTTTACGAAGATTCATCAGCAGTCTTTATGTGGACAAGGAATGGGCTTGCCCGGTTTCAATTTTTTATTTTTATGATGCTTTTGCGAACTGCAACCCAACATCAGCACAACACACAGTAGAAGAAATAATCGATGCATTTTCAAAAATATTTCAAATTTATCTGGATGATCAAAGTTAGTATTTTTAGAAAATGGATCGTGACACTTCCCCTATTTCTTTTACTGCAATGCGTGCAATCAACCCTTATTTCTATTCAATTTTACTTTGATGGCTCATTCTAAATCCAATTTTCTGGCCTCCACCAAGTTCTTGAGTTTTCTCCAACTTCTGATAGAGTGTAATAAATCGCACATCTGGAAAAGACGGTGCCAATAGATCACTCTCAATGGCAGTTCGCAAGGATGATTTTACGATTGTATTTAATTGATGTTCCGAAATTCCTGATTCCGAAATTTTCGCAAATAAGGTAGCGAGTTCTCCCTCACCTTCCGCTATAAATCTGTTTTCGTGATTGATTAATATTCGCGCAAGAAGATACCCTGGATCGTTCACACGATTAAACTTTAACGAATCAGACATGAAATTATAAATCATAATTTGGCCAAAATAACGGTTCACTTCACTCTCTTTAATATACGCTTCTTGCATTACACTATGACCTGATGGTAACATAACAATATTAGTGTGCAGCACAAACACTAATAAGTCACCCGCAAGCTTTATCTGAAATTCATGTTCGTTTATTACTTGAAGCTCTATGGTAACATCTTTGTCAGCCAACTGGACGTTCTTTCTCAGTTCATCAACAATATGCTTTGATTCTTTTGATAAGGCACTAAATGCTGCAAGCAGATTCTTATAGGTAATTTGTTTTGCAGTTGATTTACTTTCCAGCAAGCGCTGTAAATAGCCAAGAGTATCTTCTGATTCACCCATAATTCTTATTTTAGTTTAGTAAATTGTGAAAAATTAATCGGGTATGGAAACAAATGAAGAAGGAAAAACAGAGAAAGCCTTTAAAGGTTTCGGAAAAAAAGTAGACGGTTTTATTGAAGAGTTAGGCGAAGCAGGAGAACGACTTCAAAGGGAGTTCCAATCAAAATTTGAAGAGCTAAAGGTATCTGCAGAAAAGCTGAAGAAAGAAGCTGAAAATAAAGAACGCTGGAAAGAGGTAGAAGAAAGCCTGAAAAAAGCAGGCGATGAATTGGGCAATGCCTTTAAAGCAGCGTTCAACAAAAAACAGTCATAGTGATCTGAATTACTTTTGAAATAAGAAAGGCTACCTATAGGTAGCCTTTCTTATTTCAAAATAAAACAACATTCTATTTCTTGGTCACAAAAGTAAGGACTGGGCGTTTTGAATGGCGCACTACATCTTCTGCAATACTTCCTGCTAATACATGAGCAAAACCTGTTCTTCCATGGGTTGCCATAGCAATTAAATCAGCATTGATACTTTCCGCAAAGTATATGATACCCTCCTCTTCGGTTACATCATTAAATACGTTAATGGTATAATTCTTAAGTTGAAGTTTCTTTGCGAAATCCTCCATATACTTCTTCACCACTACATCCCGCTGAAAATTCCCCGGAGTATTAATTCGCACAAGGTGAACGGTTGAGTTATATAATTCCTGTGTTCTTCTTACGATTTTAGAAAACACCTCTTCGTCTTTGCTCATCGAAGTAGCATACACAATATCTTTAAAGTCCTTACCTGAAGGCTTATTGTGCAATGTGAGAACAGGACAGTGAGACATGCGTACCACTTTCTCAGTGTTTGAACCGATAATCATATGCTCCAAATCCGAATGACCCGCTGTTCCCATTACAACCAGATCAACTTTTCGTTCCGTCACCATCGCATTCATTCCATGAAATGGTGAACCTAGCCGAAGTTCAGAACGAAGTTTAATGCCATCAAATTTTGGATTCTCTACTACTTTAGCCATTTGCTTCTTGGCCTTCTCAATTAACTTCATGGTAAATAGTCTTTCTTCCCAATTTCCACCTTCTGTTACCTGACCTTCAATATTAATAGAGTTTCCTGTTGCCTCTTCAACAACATGAAGCAAAATCAGCTCTGCGCCAGATTTGCGTGCAATATCTGCTGCCGTTTCGGCCGCTAACATGGCCGGTTTAGAAAAATCAATCGGAACGAGTATTTTTTTCATAAAGTTGGTTGTTTGATCATTTGACGAAAGTAAAAATAACGAATTGAGTCAGAATTAAAAATGATATTAATGCCACAATAGCCCGATCATCTTCGATCGATTTTCAAACAAAATTAGAAGCCTGAGGAGAATTGAGCAATGATCACTATCATCACTCAATATGATTGTTATCACTTTATGGAAATAAAAAAAGCCCTGGTTTCCCAGAGCTTTTTTATCATGTTAGAAGCAATGATTAGAACTTCACCGATTTGATTTTACCTGACTTATCCGAGATTTCAAAAGTATATGAAGAGGCTTTACCTTTTAATGCATACACTTGAGCGAAGTCACCATCCAATTTCTTTGTTTCAGTGTGCAACACATTTTCGAAGTTATCATAAATAGTTACTGTAACTTCTTCATCCTTTGAATTTGCAATGGCCAATAAGAATTTACCTTCTTCACTCATTTTGGAAACATGCACATTTAATGATGATTTAGCCGATGGTTGAAAGTTTACCTTTTCAACTTTGGTTCCAGTACCATCAATTAATTCAATTGTGTATTCACCAGCATTAAGACCGTTGAAGTTCAATGGCAGAATAAAACCACCAGCGTTTGAAACTACTTTAGAGAAAATCACTTTTGCCTCTGCATTGTAGATGTTCACTTTCGTAAATCCTGTATTTTCAGTCTTGTATATTACCTTAAATGTTTCTGATCCTTTTACAGATACGATGGCTAAGCCAGCTTTTGTTGGCTCTTCTTTTGCGATTGCTGATACGGTAGCACCTATTACTACCAGAGCTGAGATTAAAAGGGATTTTGTTTTCATATTCTTTTTCGTTTTTGTTTATGATACAAAGAACGGCTGCGGTACGCTATGAAGCTGAGAGTTGTAAGTAAACCGTATTTATTTGTCTGAAAATCGTTTGCGGAAAAATTGCATAAGAAAATCATGAAAAAGGGAAGTCAAACAAGGGCGCAATCGCGATCAGGTGATAAAAAATTTAGTACAACGTTTGCAATTCATATCGAGTTAATGATCCAGACATACGCTTTTTATCAAACCATTATTTTAAAAAGGGCATCAGATCCGAATTATTTATCTTCGATATATATTCTTTCGAAAGAAAATTCTTTACAGATCGCATTTTAAAATACAAAAGGCAACTCATCCAGGAAAAGTTGCCTTTTGTAAGTATATCGAAGAAGGATCTATTTCTTAATACTCCATTCGGTTTGTATTGCCTGACCTATCCGTGATCTCGAAAGAAACTTTTTCATCAACTCTTGAGAGATCATAGATTTTGGCAAAATCCCCATTAATATCCTCAGAATGTGAGTAAAGCAAATCACCTTTTGCATTGTATATTTTAACCTCTAATGTTTCCTTCCCTTTATTAGATAAAGTAAGTAAATACCTATTCTCATCACCAGAAATACGAAGCAGATTTGCCAGTCGTTCAATCTTTCCCTCGCGATAACTTACCTTTTCAATTTTCTTGCCGGTATGATCTACTAATTCAATTGTATAATCACCTTCTGGTAATTCTCCGAAATTATATGGTCGCATAAAGCGATCCACTTGTCTTAACTCTTCTTTGAACATGATCTTGTTCTCAGCATTAAAGATGGTGACTTTTACATTGCACTCTTTTACTCCTGTGTAAAATAACTTCACAAGAGAACCACTTTTCATAATAGCCATAGAAGATGTTTCTTCTGGTTTATCCAATCTACGTGCATTTACTACACTGCTTATTGCAATGAGTACAATAAAAATTGAGAGGGTCTTTTTCATAAAGGATCTGTATTTGTTTAGCGATAAGACGACCGGCCTGTCATGAAAGTTGCAATGCAAACGTTAATTATTGTTAACTAAATTGTTATGACCTGAAATTAATTAAGGTCGCATGAAACGTGAACACATGAAAACAAGATTCACTTTTATATGAAAAAGTTGAACCAACGATTATTCAATAAGTTGGTTGCAGAAATAAAAAAAATAAAATTTCTTAATTCAAATGAAAAACATCTTTGCTCTTATCTTCCTGATGTAACACATGCGTTTGAAAACGGACATGATTCATTAAGAAAGCCTCCCGCTTCTCGGGGGAGAGAGTTAGGAATCTAAAACGATCGCTCACATCCAAACCTAATTCTGCAGCAGCGTCATAAAGAGTAAAGTGAGATCCACTTGACTTTATATTCCGAAGTTTTAAATAGTACTGAAATGGTTGTAAAAAGGGCTGATCTGGAAAAATCTGATTATCTACGCTCCATAACCTTACGTCAGCACCGGGATATAATTTGTCCTTGTATGTCCGCAATAATAATCCCATGGAAAAAATATCCTGACACTTTACAATTATATCCGCTTCTCCACCGACATACCTTTTAATTACAGTTTCCAGTTTCATCAGCGAACCAATCTTTTCAGTATTTACTTCATGACTAAAATAAATTCCAAAGGCGATATCATCAGTTTCTGCATCATGAAGTAACTGCTTGTATCTCGGTTCAAAAATATGAAGGGGCACCAGCTCTCCTGGTAAGGGCAAGATGCCGAGGGGAAACATGGGAATGTGAATTGCGTCTGCCATAACTACTTTAACAATGCAGGAGCGTAAAGGTTAATAGTGCACTAAATAATGTGGATTAAGACCATACTGATCTTTAAGTTTTTGTTCACCCGGTAAAAAACCGAGGTTCACCAAAAACGAAAATCCAGCGAGCTCTCCGTTAAAACTCTTTATCAATTCTGCTGTTGCAGAAGCTGTTCCACCGGTAGCCAGTAAATCATCATGTACCAACACACGCCAACCCGGCTGAATTGCATCATCATGTATTTCAATTGTGGCGGTACCATACTCAAGTGCGTAACTTTGAGAGCGGGTTTTAAAGGGAAGCTTTCCCGCTTTACGAATTGGTAAAAATCTACATCCCAATTCATTGGCTAAAACAGAACCAAAAATAAAACCTCTGGCCTCCACTGAAGCAATGGCATCAATTTTTTGATCGGCATACTCTTCGGCCAGTGCATTTACAATCTTCCTAACCAAGAGCGGGTTGTCGAAAATAGGAGTGATATCTTTAAATACAATCCCTGGTTTTGGATAATCCTGCACATCACGGATTGCACTTTTTATTTCATCCTCCAGCATAATATTTTAAAAATTGATTCTATCAAAAGTAGACTTGGAAATCAGGTAATCAAACTTTCTATTAAGTTATTATCACTTATGCTGTGATCTTCTTAAAGGCATCAGGAAGAAATTCTACTAAGTCGGAAGCGATAATACTGTTCATTCCTTTTTCATATGCTGCCCCATCACCAGAAAGACCATGAAGGTAAACTCCCAAAAGCGCAGCATTCAAAGAAGAATACTGTTGCGCCAACAAGCTTGTCAGTATTCCGGTAAGCACATCTCCGCTTCCTGCTGTTGCCATCCCAGGATTTCCGGTTGAATTAAAAAACACATCACCATCGGATGATGCAATGGATGAGTACGCTCCTTTTAAAACAACAATGCATTTTAGTTGCTTCGCTAATTGTTGTTGTTTTTTTAATCGTTCAAAATCATCCTTCCAGGTTCCAACCAATCGCTCAAATTCCTTCGGATGTGGTGTAAGAATACTTCCTTCCGGAATATGATTTAATAACTCTTTATTTGAAGATAAAATATTGAGTGCATCTGCATCAATAATCATAGGTAATTTGAATTGTTTCAGCACAGCAGCAAATGCGTTTACCGTTTCCGGATGTTGACCAAGTCCGGGACCAATACCTATTGAAGAATATGAATTAAGATTTTCTATTCCTGTTGAGAACGCTTCACTGTTATCAATACTAACCATTGCTTCTGGCAAAGCAGTTTGCAGTATTGTATTTCCACACTTCGGAATATGAACTGTTAAGAGACCTAATCCTGAGCGAAGTGAGGCCCGAGATGCTAAAATAGCTGCTCCCATTTTTCCAATACTTCCTGCAATAAGTAAAGCATGACCATAGTGTCCTTTGTGATCGAACGTGAGTCGGGGTTTTACAATTCGTTTTATATTTTTTAAAGAAAGATAAAAGTAAGGCGATGTTGCTTGTCTGATAAAATCCTTGCTCAATCCAATGGGCACAATATGCCAGCTTCCGACAAAGGGATAATTTTGTGGAAAGAAGAACACAAGCTTCGGTAATTGAAATGAAACGGTATGATGGGCTTTTACAATTGAACCGGTCGAATGTTGATCCATCATTAATCCAGAAGGAACATCCACTGCAATTCTCAATGCATTAGTTTGATTTATGCAGTCAATTGCTTTCTCATATAAACCTTCAGGGGGTCGCGATAATCCTGAACCGAAAATAGCATCAATCAGAATATCACACGAAGAGAATATTGCCTGATCAAATTTCAACGTTATTTCCGTGACTGAAATTTTATTTCTTAGTCGATCGAGATTGATCTTAAAGTCAAGCGATTCAGTTGCATCACCGTTAACTATCCAAAGCTGAACCTGATAACCCAACTCAAAAAGTAAACGTGCAATACCTAATCCATCTCCTCCATTATTTCCAGTTCCACATACAATACCTATCCGATGTGTAACATCAAATCTCTCCGTAAGCCATGATTCAAATGCGCGACAAGCACGCTCCATCAAATCGATTGAAGCAATCGGTTCGTGCTGAATGGTGTACGCATCAAGCTCTTTAATTTGCTTGGCAGATAATATTTTGGGCATTTTGAAGCTGGTCTAAACCTCCTTAAATATCGTATATTTGATTTAAAGAAAAGTGGTATGGATTACCCAGTTAAAATTAAAACGAAGTCCATTGGCGGAATGACAGAGTAGCAGTTTTTTAAATTCTGTCAGGAGAACCGTTTAATCAAGTTAGAGCGCAACTTAAACGGTGAAATCATTATCATGGCACCACCAGGATCAGAATCGGCATTGTTTAATTCCAGTATTATAACTGAATTAGGAATTTGGAATAAAGAACATTCATTGGGTTTTATATTCGATTCAAATGCAGGTTTTACCTTGCCTAATAATGCAGTACGCTCACCCGATGCTGCTTTCATAAAAAAAGAAAAGTGGTTGATCATTCCCATCGAAGACAAGAAAAAGTTTGCACACATCTGCCCTGATTTTGTTATTGAACTTCCATCTGACAGTGATAGTGCTAAAATTCTTCAAGACAAAATAAAAGAATGGATGGATTGTGGTTGCCTGTTGGCTTGGATGATAAATCCTGATAAAAAGGAAACCTGGATTTATAGAAAGAACGGAGAAGTTGACGTGAAATCTTTTAGCTCGCCTCTAAGTGGTGAAGATGTACTTCCTGGATTCACTTTAGACCTGGAAAGTATTTTCACAAATTGAGGAGAAGGTTAATCGTTAATGGTAATGCAGAAATAGTACTGGAAACCCAAATCACACACTCACGAATAACGATTAACGGTCAACCAATTTTACCGATCAACTTCGCCCATCAAAACATCAATTGAGCCTACAATGGCAATGAGATCGGCTACTAAAATACCTTTCGATATTTCAGGCAATACAGAAAGGTTAGAAAAACTACAGGAACGACACTTGCATCGAAAAGCAACATCGCTCTTTCCATCCGCGCGGAAGAAAAATCCTAGCTCACCTTTTGGTATTTCAGCGCGCATATAAAAATCCTGCGCCTTTGGTCTGATCTTTTTTGGTACCAATGCCTGTGGATCGAAGTCACGGCTACGCTTATGCTCGCCAGTAAGTTTCTGAACGCACTGTTCTACGATCTTCAACGATTCATACAGTTCAAGAAAGCGCACGTAGTTCCGATCCCAACAATCACCTACCTTACCCATCTTACCTTCGCCAATTGGAATATCAAAATCAAGTTCGGGATACACAGAGTAGCCATCTACCTTTCTTAAATCGAATCGCAAACCAGAAGCGCGTAACATTGGCCCTGTTACACCACAATTAATAGCAAGGTCTAATGGAAGCAGACCAACATTTGCTGTACGTTCAACAAAAATTTTATTGTTGATGAGGATTTCTTCCAGCTCCTTCAACTTCGGTTTCAGATAGGTAATGAATTCGCGACAACGATCTTCAAATCCCACCGGTATGTCGTAGAACAACCCGCCAATCCAAATATAATTATAGAGCAATCGCGCGCCTGATGCCCACTCCAACATGCGAAGAATATGTTCACGATCCCGCATCACCCAAAGAAAAGGTGTGAACGCACCGATGTCCATGCCATAGGTACCTATCGAAATAAAATGAGAGGCAATGCGATTCAATTCGGCAACCAGCACCCGAACATATTCAACACGCTTGGGAATTTGTTCTGTGATGCCCAACATTTTTTCCACGCCCATCGCATAAGCATGTTCATTATTCATTGACGCTACATAATCCAAGCGATCAACAAATGGAATTACCTGATTGTAGGGAAGACTCTCAGCATGCTTTTCAAAACAACGATGCAAATAGCCAATGTGCGGAACAACATCTCTTACCAACTCTCCATCCATCAAAACTTCTAATCGCAACACACCATGGGTAGATGGATGCTGCGGTCCGAGATTGATAATCATTTCCTCTGAACGCAAGTCCGCTGCATTGAACTTGTTGGGTTCGGAGAGGATGAGGTTGGTGTCTTTATATTGGTATTGCTGAGTCAAGGAGAAGTTAATCGTTATCTGTTATTAATACTGAGACGCTTTTAAGATTCTACTTTTACGCCTCTGTAGTATTCTTGCTGTTTGTAATCTTTACGAAGGGGGTGCCCGTCCCAATCTGCCGGCAATAATATTCTGCGCAAGTCGGGATGGTTTTTAAAATGGATTCCATACATGTCAAAAATTTCGCGCTCAAGCCAGTTGGCCGATTTCCAAATATGACTAATGGAATCAATCGCTGGATTTTCTCTCGGTAAAGTTACCTTCAACATCAACTGAGAATTGAAAGGAATCGAATATAAGGTATACACACATTCCATTGTGTTTGCTTCTGCTCCATTATCAATTCCGGTAATGCAAGAGAGCATGTCGAAATACAATTCTGGATTTTGAAAGAGATTTTCCGTCACTTGAATCAAATCGGCAGATGGAATTTGAATTGCTTTCGGAAATATATTGTCCAGCACCAGCACTTCTCTGTGCGAACATGATTCTTTTACAATTGATACGATTTGATCAAACGTTGACATTGGAAGTTTCAGTTTGTAATAATTTCTCAATCGCCTTTGGCGCCATCATACTTTCGTTTCTGATTTTCTCCTGGAGTTTTAAGAAGCCACCTATCAATGCTTCTGGTCTTGGCGGACAACCCGGCACATAAACATCTACCGGAATAATTCTGTCTACTCCCTTCACTACATGATAACCATGTTGCCAGTACGGACCACCACAGTTGGAACATGATCCCATTGAAATTACATAGCGTGGTTCGGCCATCTGCTCATACAATCGCTTGATGCGATCGGCCATCTTAAACGTTACCGTTCCGGAAATAATCATGACATCTGCCTGACGAGGTGTTGCACGGGGTGCCATGCCGAAACGATCCATATCATACACTGTAGCATTGCTCATAAATTCAATAGCACAACACGCCAGACCAAAGGTCATTGGAAACATCGATGACAACCTTGCCCAGTTGAGCAAATCATCAAGATGCGTAACGATGATACCACCTTGCTGAAATTTTTGGTCTAACAATCCTTTCATTTCCTAAACTACTTTATTTAATGCTTATTTTTTACAATCTAAAAGCAATAGTCCACTGTCCACTGTCGGCAGTCGACTGTCGGCTATTTGTACTTCTCATTCACTCTATCATACAAATCCTTCGGCACGGGAGAAGTAAATTCAGTTGGCTTAGGATTTGGTTTTACCCAATCGAGGTGGCCGTTTACCCAGGCATATGCTAAACCCAGAGCAAGTATGACGATAAAGATGATCATCTCGATAAGAGAGAACCATCCCCAAACTCCATGGGTGCCTTCAATCATTTCTTTGTTGGCAAACACTGTTGACCAGGGGAATAGAAAAACAATTTCTACTTCAAACAAAAGAAATATAAGGGCAATGATGTAAAACTGAATATTGAATTGTGTCCAGGCACTTCCTATCGCCTCTTCACCACTTTCATAGCTGGAAAGCTTTTCAGGATTTGGACGGTTCGGTCTAATGATCCTTGAAGCCAAAAACATAACAACGATAAAAACAATACCCACTACCAGAAAGAGTAGTACTTCACTAAAAGCAGATAGGTAAGTTTGCTGGGTGTCCATCCGATCAAAGATAAGCACCGAAAAGACGTTGCCCTAATGAAAACTAAAAATTGGTAGCGAGTTTAGACTTTAGATGCTAGACCAAATCAGAGATTGTTTGTATTGAATGTGTCACCTTGTTTGATATCTCCTGAGTCAAATCCCTTTCTAAACCATCGAACACGCTGTTCGGAAGTCCCGTGTGTAAATGAATCGGGAGTTACGTGGCCCTGAGATTGTTGCTGTAGTCGATCATCACCAATCGCACTGGCTGCGTTGAGCGCTTCTTCCAAATCATCAGGTTCAATGAATGCGTTGTCTGTTTTATCAGCATGATTGGCCCACAGACCCGCCAAAAAATCGGCCTGCAATTCCAATTTAACCGAAAGCTTGTTATACTCTTCTTCGCTTACCTGTCCACGCATGGCATGAACCTTATCTGTAATACCTAAAATATGTTGAACATGATGACCAACTTCATGTGCAATAACATAGGCTTGAGCAAAATCACCGGGAGCCCCTAAACTATTCTTTAGGTCTTCGTAAAAACTCAAGTCAATATAGACACGCTCATCTTCACTGCAATAAAACGGGCCGGTTGCCGCGCTCGCACTTCCACAAGCCGACTCAACACTACCACTAAATATGACTAATGTAGGATCACGGTAATTTTGCATTTGCGCATGCCACACATCTTCGGTACTCGCTAAAACCACTTTCACAAAATTCGCCAACTCTTCTTCCTCTGGTGTGGCAACCCATTCGGAGTTTTGTTGTGTATCAACTAATCCACCGCCACCGTTTACCTGTTGTAAAAGTGTAAGCGGATTTTTTCCTAGAATCAGACTGATCACAACAATAATAGCGATAGTACCGATACCACCTTTAAAGGCCATACCACCGCCACCTCCACCACTTCCACGTTGATCATCTACATTTCCACTTTGTCTTCTGCCTCGCCATTGCATATTAAAAGTATTTAGTATTTAGTATTTAGACATTTTTCTTAACAGGATGAGAAGAGTCTTAAATCTTAAGTCTAATGTCTAAAGTCTTAGGTCTAACATCTAATCCTGTAAGGCTCGCTTCTTGATCATACCTCCTTTAATATCATTCACACTGTTTTCAACCATAAAAGCATTCTCATCAATTTTTGCAATTTCCGTCTTTAGCTTTTGCAACTCCAATCGGGTAATCACTGAATAAATAACATCCAGATCTTTTTCGCGGTGTCCATTTTTTCCATAACCACTTTTCCCCTTTAAGATAGTGACGCCCCGACCTAATTTATTAATAATGGCATTTTTTATTTCTCCACTCTTCTCTGAAACAATCATTACACTGGTGTACTCTTCAATTCCGTGCACAACAAAGTCAACAGTCTTTGATGCGACCAGATAAGTAAGTATCGCATACAAGGCAGTCTCCTCACTGATAACGATCGCTGCAACCGAAAAAATAATAATGTTCAGACCTAAAATTGTATCGCCAACCGTTAAAGTAGTTTTGCGACTGGTGAAAATTGCCAGAATTTCTGTTCCGTCTAACACACTACCTCCCCGAATGGAAAGTCCAATGCCGGCACCAACAAAAAAACCACCGAAGAAGGCGATCAATAATTTATCATCTGTTATCGACCGGAATTCTAAAAACTCCAAACACAAAGCCAATGCAACAACGGCAATGAGTGTTTTTACAGCAAAAGATTTTGAAACCTGAGTGTATCCAATAAAGATGAATGGAATGTTAATAAAGAAAATAAGGTAAGCAACATTGATTTTCGTTATGAAGTTAATAAGCAAAGAAATACCCACTACTCCACCATCCAAAAATTTATTGGGTAACAAAAAACCTTTCAGTCCGAAAGCGGCTGCCAAGACACCGCAACTAATAAAGACAATGTCTTTAATCGTCCGTTCAATGTGGATTCTTCGGATACGAAGCGCATTAAGTTTCGAAAATCGTTGATGGGTCGACATGCTTTCAAGATAATAAAAAAAGCCGTCCCAATTTTTTGAGACGGCTTAACAGTAAAATAATTCGTTTCTAATTCTTATTGACGCCCGGATCGCGTTTTAAAAATTCGTCATACAGTTGCGTCTGACGGCTCACCATCGGCATTTGCCATCCTTCTATAAACACATCCAATACATTTGTTTTGGTTTCGAATGGATCGCCATCGCACACAAACAAATTAGCGATCTTACCTACTTCAATTGATCCCAATTTATCAGCTACTCCAAATATTTGTGCAGCCGAAATCGTAACCGCTTTAAGTGCTTCTTCTCTACCTAAACCATAGGTAGCAGCAAAGCCTGCCATATAAGGAAGGTTACGGGCATTCTCGGCTTGCGATGTACGAAGTGCAATTGTTACTCCGGCTTTTTTCATTAAGCCCGCATTAGCATAAGCTCTATCATAGCGATCATATTCACGAATAGGTTCCTCTAACACCGGACCAACCACTACAGAAATTTTTGCTTTTGCAATTTCATCAGCCAAGCGCCACCCTTCTGATACTCCTGTGAAAATTACTTTCTTTACTTTTCTGTCGGCTACCCACTTCAATGCAGCTTTAATATCCATAACCGCATTCACTTCAATCATCAGAGCCTGCTCGCCACGAATCACGGGCAACAATGCTTCCATCTCAGGATAATAGGTAAGTCCTTTACCTTTGGTAGCAGAGTCCAGTTTATAATATTGCACTGCTTTATCCCAAACATCATTCAATTGCTTGGTTGTTTTCTCAACTTCCTTTTTAATTTCTTCATCTGTTCTGCGATCGTAAGAACCTCTTCGCGCCTGATCTGGAAAATTCAGCACGACACCTTCAAAGCCTGCAAACATTTGATCGGGTACATAACCATGCAGGCTGATAAGTGCTGCCGTTCCCGGAAACATCCCTCCTGCAGGTGCGGTAATAACCGTTGTCACACCACTAACGCGCGTAACCGGAATAACTGCAGAACTTGGATTGACAGCGGTAAGCGCTTTCATTTGTGGAACGATCTGACCGCCTTCACGTACATCACTCGCTTGTGGGATTTGCCCCATCTCCAAAAGTCCAACTTGCGTTCCTCCATCGATCATTCCCGGATAAATCCATTTACCTGTACAATCAATTACGATGGCATCAACCGGTACAGTTACATTGGTACCTACTGCTGTTATTTTTCCTTTTTGAATAATGATTGTGCCGTTGGTAATTACACCTTTCGTAACCGTTTCAATGTTGGCATGGGTCAAAGCAAATGTCCCTGATTTTGCTTTCGGACTTTGTGCTTGCGCGATAAACCCAACGAACGCTAACGCAATTGCTAAAAATTGTATTTTCTTTTTCATAGTGTTTCTTAGTTGAGTCCAAACAAGTTACCAGCAAGTAGCTCTGTGCCACGAAGACAATTGTCGTTACTTAGATCTTCTGTATGAAGTGTTGGTATTTCAACTACTTCTTTTGGATCGACATAAATGCGCATATCATCGGCATCCTTCTCACGGTCGAAGCGCACGACACCATCTACCAACGTCATCATCGGAATGGCATAAATAGAGAGCGGATGATTTTGGAAAATGGCAATATCTGCCTCTTTACCAACCTCTATAGAACCCACACGACTATCAATACCTAATTGCTTTGCCGGGTTGATTGTGATCAGCGAAAGCGCTTCATCATCACTAAGGCCACCATACTTTTGTGTCTTTGCCGCTTCGTGATACAAGTGCCGAATCAATTCTCCTGAATCTGAATTGATGGAGGTAACTACTCCATTGCGTGTGAGAATTGCTGCATTATAAGCAGTAGAGTAATACACTTCCAATTTATATGCCCACCAATCTGCAAAGACCGATGCCATTGCTCCGGCAGCCGCAAGTTCTGGCGCAACCTTAAAACCTTCATTCACGTGCTGAAATACCAAACGCTTTATGCCGAAATCTTTACACACCTTCAACAGCATGTTAATCTCATCCGCACGATAACTGTGGCAATGCAAAATAATATCTCCTTTAATAATATCGGAAAGAGTCTGCAATCGTAAACTATAGGTAGGTGGCGCACCACGAAAACCTTTTACCAATTTTTCCTTATTATACTTATCCCATGTTTCCTGATAATGCTTCGCCTCAGTGAAAGCCTCTCGAATAATAAACTCAACACCCATGCGTGTTTGTGGTTGCAATCCATCCCTTCTTCCATGAGTCGTTGGATTTTCTCCCAGCGCAAATTTTATAGTACGCGGAGCATTTTCCATTCGTAATACATCCATATCAAACGTGCCATAACGATGCTTAATCGTTTCGCTTTGTCCACCTATTGCATTTCCAGATCCATGCAATGCATGTGAAACGGTTACGCCTCCCGCCAAAGCACGGTAAATAGAAATATCAAATGGATTTAATTCATCACCTGTCCACACTTCTGGCGTGATGGCATTTGAATATTCATTAATCGCGTTCAATGCAATGTGCGAATGTGCATCGATGATGCCCGGCATGACAAATTTATTTGTCGCGTCAATTACCTTGTATCCAGCAGGAGCAGGCAGGTTCTTTCCAATCTGACTTACCTTACCATCTTTTATTAACACATCGGTATTTTCTAAATTACCTTTCGTGATGGTGATGATGGTTCCGTTTTTAATCAATACGTTTCCGTATTCAACCTGAGCCTGCACCTGATGGAGGGCAATCGAAACGATGACGAGTAATAATATTTTTTTCATATTCATTTAAAGTCTTGAAGTCAGAATTAAATTTTTGGATCCTTTTTTCCCTCAACAGGAAAAGATCCGAAGTTGGTGACATCTGTCTTTCCTTTGAAGGTCTTACCATCAATCGTCACTTCCATTTTCACATCCATGGTCTGGCCATTGATGGTTACCGTGTACGCTACTTTAAGCACATTACCTTCTAACACAACACTGCTTGCATCAATTGTTTGTGGCAACTGCCCTCCTGATACTTTTGCAGAGTAGGTTGTTCCATCTTTCAGGATAACAAATTTCGTTTCACTTTTACCTTGCGGAATTTCTGTTGTAACAGACCATGAACCTTCAATTTCAATTTTTGCATCCTTATCACCTTTCTTTTCTTCGGCTATTTCTTGCTTATACATTATGCCATCTACAAAAACATAGCGCACTTTTGCTTTTTCATTAAAGTAGGGCTTTTCACTAATTACGAGGTTGGCAATTTTTCCATTGTCGATGGTACCTAACCGGTCAGACAATCCAAAAATTTCAGCAGGTATTGTGGTGAGTGATGCAAGTGCTGCATCTTCTGGTAAGCCGGCTGCAATCATTCTCCTTAAGTTTGCCGGAATGTCTTTTGATTTTGCTGAGAGCGAAGAGAATCCAAACTTCAATCCTGCTTTCTGATAGACAGAAGCCTGACCGACATACTTGCCAACAAATTCTATTCTTCTTTTTTCTAAGGTTTCCTTTTCAAGTTCAGCAGCCGACTTAGGTTTTTCTTCTTTCTTCACTGTCTCATCCTTTTTAGCTTCTGATTTCTTTTCCTCTTTTTTCTCTTCCGGTAAATCAAGACTTAGAAACAGTTTGGCGTTGGATGCTTTTACTTTCGAAACCATATCCCATCCTTCTTTTACATCGACCAATATCAAAGTGAACCCAAGCTCCTTTTGAAGTGTGAGCACACGCTGCATATCGAAAACTTTCTCAGCTCTAAAAAATACAATTTGTTTTTTATCGATAACCGGATAAAAGGATTCCAGTATTCGATCAGATGACGGCCGCTCCAAACCTGCGCGATTCGATGCATAAAGGTTTTGATAATTTTTATTGAGTGTGGCCTGACGATATAATTCTCTATACTTCGCCATCACACCCATACCTGTTGTCGGGTAAGCGCGTTGTGCTGGTGTCAGTTCAGAATAAAAAGAAAAATTATTCGATAAGATCATAGCATCCGCTGATGATCCTCCTGATAAAATAACCGATCCATTGCCCGGAAGCATGCCACCATACGGAATGACATGAGCTGCAGTAAATCCGATACCCCGCATTTCCTCCAGCGATTTGTCTTGTGGATCTAAAAACGAGCGAACCTCATATTGAGGTGTAATCCCTGCACGCTCAGGCGTAGGATTGCCCGGATCTTTTGGTCGCTCTTTATTAACATCATCCTTTGGTTTACTAACACCCGTGCGCGAAAGTCCATCAATGAAACCAGCATATACAAATAGACTGTCAGCCTTGATAATGATGGCATCGGCAGGTATTGAAATATTTTTACCAACCGATTGAATCAATCCATTTTTTATAACAAGGGTAGCCGATTCTATTTTGCGGCCTGGAGCCTGCACGATGGTGGCATTTGTAATGGCATAGGTACGCGATACGGGCGCGGAGATTTCATCTTGTGCGAACAACAACAATGGCCAGCAAAGCATAATCGCCAATGCCCATCTCCGTGATGGGTAGATGTAAGACTTCTTCATCTGAAAATTAGGTTTAGGTAAAATACGGGGTCAAGATAGCGGTAAATGAAAGCGGGCGTCAATCAAATACACAAGTGGTGATATTTAATTCTCGTTGGAGGGTTAAAGGTTTCACGCAAAGGCGCTAAGGAATTGGCGCAAAGGACACAAAGAAATTCATTTTATAAGCTGACTTTGCGCTCTTCGCATTTCATACTTTGCGTCTTTGCGTGAAATGTATTTTTATGAGCTCAATCCATTATAGTTCTTCAACGCTCCCCAAATAATCTCAACCGGATGCAATGCCTTTCTTCCTGTACCGTCTTTAATCTGATGGCGGCAACTGGTTCCGGCAGCTGCAATAATTACTTCCTGTGGCTGTTTGCGAACCGTTGGGAAAAGCACAAGCTCTCCGATTTGCATCGAAAGGTCAAAGTGTTCTTTCTCATAACCAAATGAGCCCGCCATACCACAGCATCCGGAAGGAATAAGATGGACTTCATTATTCCCCATGCGAGTAAGTATTTTTTTAACAGGTACTAATGAAGACAATGCTTTCTGTTGACAATGTCCGTGCAATTTTATTAGAGACTTCTGATCTTTAAATAAAGTAACATCGATTCTTCCAGCATCTAATTCTTTTGCCAGAAACTCTTCAATCATAAAGGTATTCGAAGCAATTCGTTTTGCTTTTTCTTTTTCTTCCCCGCGCAACAAATCCGGGTATTCATCTCGGAAGGTAAGAATGGCGGATGGCTCTACTCCTATTAGTGGTGTATCTTCTGTGATAACAGCATCGAATACCTTTATATTTTTTCTGGCCAGTTCACGGGCTTCTTCCAACAAACCTTTGGAAAGAAAACTTCTTCCAGAATCTACGTGATCTATAAATTTGATTTCGTATCCAAGGGCATCCAACAATTTTACGGTGGTGATACCAATCTCTGCTTCGTTATAATTCAATAACTCATCAATAAACAAATACACAGTTTTGATGGGCTTGTTTACTTTTGGTGTAAACTGTTTTGTGAACCATTTCTTCCATGTTGTTGAAGAAAGATGTGGCATACTTCGGCCATCCGCAAAACCAATAACGGATTTCGCAATCTTAGCCAATGGCTTAACGCCAAAAACAAAACGATATCCCCACGGAACAACATTCGCCAACTTCATTCCCAATGAAAAATTACCGATCAGCCATGATCTGAACGGAACACCTTTCTCTTTATAATATTGGTATTGCCATTCTTGCTTCAACTTACCCATGTCTACATTGGAAGGACATTCTGATTTACATCCTTTACAACTCAAACAAAGATCCATTACCTCTTTAATCTCTTCTTGCGCAAATGGATTTACCTTATCGGATTGCGTGATCATCTCACGAAGAATATTCGCGCGTGCCCGTGTTGTTTCTTTTTCCTGACGCGTGGCCATATAACTCGGGCACATTGTCCCTCCACTTATTTCAGTCTTGCGACAATCGCCAGAACCATTGCATTGCTCTGCTGCGCGCACAATGCCGTGATTGTCAGAGAAATCTAAAATGGTATCAAACTCTTTTGTGATCTGATTTTTTTCGTATCGAAGATTGGTATCCATGGGTGGTGTATCGACAATCTTCCCCGGATTAAAAATATTGTTCGGATCCCAAACGCGTTTCAGTTCTTTGATCAATGCATAATTATGTTCACCAATCATCTTCGGAATAAATTCTCCGCGCAAACGTCCATCACCATGTTCTCCTGATAGTGAACCTTTGTATTTTTTTACGAGTGTTGCAATCTCTTCTGCAACAACTCTAAAAAGCCGAACACCTTCAACGGTTTTTAAATCGAGGATGGGACGCAAATGTATTTCTCCAGAACCAGCATGAGCGTAGTGAACACTATACAATCCATGGGACTTTAATATCGCAGCTACTTCAGCAATGTAGGTAGGTAAGTCTTGAACATCTACCGCTGTATCTTCAATTACCGGAACCGGTTTGTTATCGCCTGGAACATTTGACAAAAGTCCTAGACCTGCCTTACGAAGATTCCATACTTTCTTGATGTCATCACCACTCACTACCGGATAGGAATAGCCCAAACCCCTCTTCTTCAGACTTTCAATCAAAGCCTTTGCATCAACATCCACCTGTGCTTCCGAATCTCTTGTTAGTTCAGCTACTAAAATTGCTTTTGGATCGCCTTCTATAAAAAAGCGATTTTCAATCTGCCCCCTGTTTCGCTTGGTGGCCTCAAAAATATAATGATCCATTAATTCAACAGCCGAAGGTCGATACTCCAGTGCTATTAAATTGGCGTGCAAAGCTTCATCGATACTATTGCAATGAATACATACCAATTTTTTATTCGGTGGATCGAGTGGCGTTAATTTAATTTTTGCGGTTGTTACAAACGCAAGCGTTCCTTCCGATCCTGCTATCAGACTACTGAAATTAAACGGCATACCTTCTGCGTTGAAAGGCTGCATGCGCGCAAGCATATCAATGGCATATCCTGTATTTCTCCGTGGAATGGATTCCTTCGGAAATTCCTTTTCAATCTCACGAATGTTAGCCGTGTCAGACAGGATGGTGTTAATGTGTTGATAGAGTTTAGATTCTAAGGTATTACCATTGGCTTTCTCCAAAAACTTATCTTGAGCAAGTGAACCGAACCATACTTTATTACCATCCGACAAAATTGTTTCTACTTCCAGTAAATGTTCGCGCGTACTACCAAACACGACAGAGTTAGAACCGCAGGAATTATTCCCGATCATACCACCGATCATCGCCCGGTTGGCAGTAGACGTTTCAGGGGCAAAGAAAAAACCGTGAGATTTCAGCTGATGATTGAGATCATCACGTACAATTCCAGGCTGAACTAAGGCCCAGCCTTCCTTTGCATTGACCTCTATTATTCTATTGAAATGCTTCGATACATCCACCACGATACCACCGCCAACTACCTGTCCGGCAAGAGAAGTGCCCGCAGTACGCGGAATCAGGGAAGTTTTGTTTTCGTTCGCAAAGCGAATGAGTTTTACAAGGTCTTCATCCGTTTGTGGAATGACAACGGCTATCGGAATCTCCCGATAGGCAGACGCATCGGTAGCATACAGTCTCCGATTCGTTTCGTCCGTAAAGAGTTCACCGGCCAACTCCTTCTTTAAAGCACTAAAATTCATAGTCCCAAAACTAGGGAATTAATTTTCGATTTTACGATGTGCAAATTATCTGCCTGCAATATTTTCTAATGCCTCACCCCGATCCTCTCCGGGGGAGATGGAGGCAATAACTTCGAACAAATTCGCTTATCACGAACCTAAATTACTTGTCACTTATTTTTTAGCTGTGAATCTTTTTTTGCTACTTTTAACAAACCTTAAAACGTAAGCAATATGTCAAAAGCACAGGATGCCAAGAAGGAAACTAAGAAAGAGCCAAAGAAAACACTGAAAGAAAAACGCGCTGATAAAAAGGCAAAGAAAGCGGGCAAATAATTCCTTCTCATATTTGATCCCACACAAACTGCTGTGGGATCAAATAATCTTAAGTACCATTTTTAACTTCAGATCAGAAATCTTAAAACTTAATACAATTAACCATTAACGATTCACCTCCCAGCCTTACTTCACCAACTGAATCGAAGCGGAGTTAATGCAAAAGCGTAAGCCTGTTGGCGCTGGTCCATCCGGGAAAACATGGCCAAGGTGTCCATCACAAACATTGCACATTACCTCAACGCGCACCATGCCATAGCTTTTGTCGCTTACGTATTTGATTACGTTCTCTTTTACTGATTCTGTAAAACTTGGCCAACCAGTACCTGATTCAAACTTTTGAGTTGAATCAAAGAGAGGAGTGCCACAGCAGCGGCAGGCGTAAAGACCCGGTTCATGCATTTCGCAATACTCTCCTGAAAAGGCACGCTCCGTACCTTTCTTTCGAAGAACATGAAATTCTTCGGGCGTTAAGATTTTCATGTTCTTCGAAAGA
>DAIQPD010000240.1:0-5988 GCA_036787535.1 Chryseolinea sp. | reverse complement strand
AGACTTGTATCCTACTTCAAATGTAAAACTGTTTTCGAACTCGGCACTTCATTTGGCATCAATGCACTATACCTAAGCGCACCTGAAGAAAGTAACGTTACAAGCTTTGAAGGATCAGCAGAGATACTAAACATTGCCCGGGAATCATTCAAAACATTTCAGGCTCAAAACATTCGTGTCATTGAAGGTAATCTGGACTCTACCTTACAACAGCAGGTTGAATCCACAGACGAAATTCAACTTGTTTTTATGGATGCTAACCACCGATATGAACCTACGATGAAGTACTTTGAAATACTGTCTGAAAAACTGAATAAGCAAAGCATTGTTGTGGTAGATGATATTCATTATTCAAAAGAGATGGAACGCGCCTGGACTGAATTGAAACAACATCGTCTTATACACGCCAGTGCTGACTTATATCGCTGTGGTATACTATTCTTTGATCCATCACTCAACAATCAGCACGTTGTATTACAGTGTTGATATTGAATTGAAAGCCAATTAACCTTACTTTTGTAACTATACCCTTTAAGACTATGAGCGAAAGCACTTCAACACAGCCCATTACACCAGAACCTAAGAAGTCAAATAAGACTGCCATCATTATTTCGATTATGGCGATTGTCATTATTGTTCAGGGCGTGAAAATATACCTTGACTCACAGGAGAAGCATGGAATCAAAACTGAGTTAGCCAGTACGGAAGAAGAACTAGCTACCACTATGCAACGCATGGAAGAGATCAAATTAGAACTTGATCAGAAAATTGCGGAAGTAACGAAGCTTGGAGGTAATGTTGAGGATCTTGAAAAAGCAAAGGCGGAAGTTGAAGCTGCATTGGCGAGAAGAAATAAAGCAACGGGTAAAGAAATAAAGGTATTGAAGGATAAGGTAGAAGGATACGAGACCCTGCTGAAGAATAAAGATGAAGAAATAGAGAAGTTAAACTCGGTGAACAAGGTATTGCTTACTGAAAACAAAACGCTTAAAACACAAAAGAATGTTTTGGGTGATTCCATCAACAGACTTAGTCAATCGAAAGATGAGCTGGCTACGAAAGTGGCGATCGCTTCTCAACTCAAAGTAGAAAATGTAAAAATTGTAGCCCTGAATGATCGTGGCAAGGAACGCGAATCACCTTTTAAAAATCGTCAGGTAGGCAAACTCAGAATTGATTTTAATCTGGCTGAAAATAAGGTAGCACCGGTTGAAGGTAAGAAAATTATGATTCGCATCATTGATGAAAACGGACAGGTAATTTTTGATGTTGCCCGTGGTTCCGGAACTTTCATCTTCGAAGGAAAAGAAGAATTCTATACCGCCTCACAAGAAATACTGTTCGATAATACAAAACAAAAATTATCGTACACCTACGAAAAAGGATCGGACTATCCTTCAGGAACCTACACCATTGAAGTGTACACCGATGATTATAAAATGGGAAGCGGACAGTTTGTTGTCAAATAATAAAGACCAGTTCCAGGTTCGTTGTGCACCTTGAACTTGGAACCTTGAACCTTGAATTTTGAACTTTGAACCTAGTCCTTCACCTTATTAAGGCCAAGTAAATTCAACATCCAATTGGCCAGTGGCTTTTCGGGATTTCTATTCTTGAGATTCAGGTATATTCCAAGCTTTTCAATGATTGGAATTTTATGCGTTTCAACAAATTCAATTAACGTTCCATCCGGATCTTCAATATAGGTAAAATGACCAGCGGCTTTACCCATATCAAATGACTGACTGCTATCCACAGTAAACTCAAATCCCTTTGACTTACAATTCTCGCGAAGGTCTTTCATTCCATTTATATCAAAACAAAGGTGAATGAATCCCAAATCACCCCACAGTCTATCTTTGAAAATCTTCTTTGGTGTGATACCCTTCACTTCAACCAACTCCAATTCTGTATTCCCTAATAATTTTGAGAACGCCCCTACTCTTGGTTTTTCATGGCGCAGCAAAACTCGTCTCGCTTCATTCTCACCTCCATTCACTCCTTTCAAATCATGAAATACAGACTTTACATCATACACCACTTTTGTATATCCTAAAATACCTTGATACAAAGCAAGCGCTTTATCAATATCGGAGACCCCAATAACGCATCCACCAATTCCACCCATCGTTTTCTTTTCCTCCTTAAACCAACTGAGACCTTCCACTACCTCAAATAAATTTCCGTATGGATCATTCAGAAAAAAGTGCAAGCGCCCATCGGGCATTTTAGCTGGAGAGGTTAGTAAGGTTGCCCCCTTCTCTTTTAGCTCATAATAGGTTTCTGCTACATTTCTTGATTTCATTTTAATTGCAAACACACCAGTATCACCTAACTGGGGGACAAACGAAGGCGGGTTTGGCGTGCGGGAAGTGTATTGCCAAATCTCAAAACCGCCACCACCTTGCATGTTCATGGCAAGAATAGCGTACCGTTGCTCGACATTGCCAGCAGTATAGGGAATCATAAATGGTGCAGATGAAGCATCCTTGAAAATTGGCACATCCATTCCGAAATGTTTGCGATACCAAGTCCATGCCTCCTCGGCATTCTTAACTCCAATTCCAATTTGCTGAATTCCGCTGATGATAAATCCCATATTAACGCTATAATTTCTCCGCAACCTAATAATAAAATTGTAATCCTGCACCGTTGATCCCTCGATTTGCCACTCATGTAAGCTTAAAATGGGTTAACCAATTTTTCCTAAATTCACTCCCCAAATAACTCCCAGATGAAATCGACCCAACTCATTTTACTGATGCTTTGCTTATCAGCAACGGCATTCGCAGCCGATCCAACACCATTGCCTATCGGATCAAAAGCGCCTAACTTTTCTTTACCTGCTGTCGATGGTAAAACCTATTCATTGAAAGATTTTAGTAACTATAAGATACTCGCCATCATCTTCACTTGCAATCACTGTCCTACCGCTCAAGCGTATGAAGATCGGATTAAGCAATTAGTAACTGACTACAGCAGCAAAGGTGTAGGTATCATTGCCATTTCACCGAACGATCCGCTGGCTATTCGTCTTGATGAATTAGGGTATACCGACCTGAGTGATACGTTCGAGGATATGAAGGTACGAGCAAAGGATAAGCAATATAATTTCCCTTATTTATTTGATGGAGAAACTTCAACTGTGTCGATGCAATATGGTCCGCAGGCAACGCCCCATGTTTTTATTTTTGACCAACAACGTATGCTTCGCTATACGGGTCGCATTGACGATGGTGAAAAACCCGGCACAGCCAAAACACATGATACCCGAAATGCATTAGACAATATGCTGGCTGGAAAACCTGTGACAGTTGATAAAACAAAAACGTTCGGCTGTTCCGTAAAGTGGCCCGGCAAACGCGAATATGTAGAAAAGGCTTCAGCAGAATGGGCAAAGGAAAAAGTGGCTATTGAAGATCTTAACATTGATCAGTTAAATGCACTCATAAAAAATGAAGGCGTCAATTACAGACTTATCAATGTATGGGCAACCTGGTGCGGACCTTGTGTAACCGAATTTCCGGAGTTCATTAACATGAATAGAATGTATCGCAACCGGGAATTTGAACTAATAACGATTACACTTGATGATGTGGCGCGCAAACAAAATGCACTCAACTTCCTGGTTAAAAAACAAGCCTCTGCAAAAAATTACATCTTCAATGGAGATAAGTATGCCTTCATTGAAGGGCTTGATAAAAAGTGGGAAGGTTCATTACCGTATACATTATTCATTGCCCCAGGCGGAAAGATCATTTATGCAAAACAAGGTTTGATTGATCCGCTGGAGATGAAGAGAATCATTGCGAATCATTTGGGGAGGATATACTAGTAGAGCGATGACTGTTGAATGAAGTTGATTCATTCGTGCATTCGTGGCTACTAACTTCAATTACCCTTTCACAGCAGTCACCTCAATCTCCACCAAATAATCAGGATCGATCAATGCACTCACTTCAACCATAGAGGTTGCTGGCTTTATGTTTTTAAAAAATTCTCCATGTGCCTTACCGATTTCTTCCCAATGTGAAATATCGGTTACAAACATTCGGGTTCGCACTACATCGTTTAAGGTAAATCCGGCCTGGTGCAGAACCTTTTCAATCTTGGCAATGATGAACTTGGTTTGTAAATAAAAATCACCCTTGCCTACAACACCATTATCATCCGTAGCTACCGTTCCAGAAACCTCTAATTGATTGCCCAGTTGTACTGCCCGACTATACCCAACAATATCTTCCCACTTTGCTCCGGATGAAAAATTCTTTCGTTCCATAATCTTCTGTTATTTTACAGGCTGTTAAATTACACTAACCCTTTGTACTTACGTGGCAAACTTAACCCACTTCGAATTAATTCGGTACAATCGCCATCTGATCTTAAAAGATTTTGGTGAAGTCGCCCAATTAAAACTCAAAAACGCAAGCGTGTTGGTGGTTGGTGCTGGCGGTTTGGGTTCGCCCGCTTTGCTTTACCTTACTGCTGCCGGAGTTGGCACTTTAGGTATTATTGATTTTGATACGGTTGATCTTTCGAATCTTCAACGACAGGTAATTTTTACTGCCTATGATGTTGGGAAAAACAAAGCAGAGGCTGCGTCCATACAGCTTTCAAAACGCAATCCGCTTGTACTTCTCAAAACCTATTCTGAAAAACTAACATCCTTTAACGCCCTCGATCTTATCAAAGATTATGATGTGGTGATTGACGGCACCGATAATTTTCCTACACGCTATCTGATTAATGATGCTTGTGTGCTCTTAAACAAACCCTTTGTTTATGGTTCGATTCTAACATACGAAGGACAAGTCTCAGTATTCAATTACCTTGATGGTAGCGGGGACTTTAGCGCCAACTATCGCGACTTGTTTCCTGAACCACCTGATCCATCAACTGTTCAAAACTGTGAGGAAGCTGGAGTACTTGGTGTGTTACCCGGAATCATTGGCACCCTGCAGGCCAATGAGGTAATTAAAATAATAACCGGTATTGGTGAAGTGTTATCGAACAAGCTTTTGCTGTTTGATAGTCTTACGCTCCAGCAAAATATCGTTCATTACAAAAGCCAACAAAGCAGATTAAACATAAAATACTTAATTGATTATGACGATTTTTGTGGCGTAAGTCACAAGAAAAGCAAATCTTTGAGTTCAAATCCTAACAAGATGAAAGAAGTAACAGTACAAGAATTACAGAAACTAAAAGAATCAGGAGCCGATTTTCAATTGATCGATGTTCGTGAGCCGCATGAGTTTGATATTTGTGACTTAGGAGGCGAACTCATTCCGCAAGCTGAAATACCTTCTAACGTTGATAAGATTGCTAAGAATAAGCAAGTTGTGATTCATTGCCGAAGTGGTGCACGGAGCGGTAACATGGTGCAATGGCTTGAGAAGAACCACGGATTCGAAAACCTGTATAATCTAAAGGGAGGTATTCTTGCCTGGGCAAAAGAGATTGACCCTACTATGCCTACTTATTAGGAACTAGTATTTCGTAGTTAGTATCAAGTAGAAAGTATTTAGACTTACGGTTTCGTGTCTGATATCTAGAGTCTAATTTCTAGTGTCTAAAAACGATTACTCGAATCTCAGCGATTCAATCGGGTCGAGCTTAGAAGCTTTGTGTGCAGGATAGTAGCCAGAAATCAGTCCAACCAATACGCACACGAACATTCCCATAAACATCCAAAGCCAGGGAACTATAAATTTCTTAATACCTATTAGACTGGCAATTCCGTTTCCAATTAATATTCCAAAGAGAACACCTATTACCCCTCCTATCAAACAAACTACAATGGCCTCAATAACAAATTGCTGACGGATCCGCAAAGGTGTTGCTCCAAGTGCTTTACGAACACCCACTTCGCGTGTGCGCTCTGTTACAGAAACCAACATGATATTCATTAAGGCAATAGAAGCGCCAAGCAACGTTATGAATCCAACTGCGAAACCACCAATACTTAAGTACCCAGTAATCTTGGCA
>DAIQPD010000239.1:0-5995 GCA_036787535.1 Chryseolinea sp. | reverse complement strand
CTTTGAAAGGTAAGCTCAAAATGTGGAGACCGCCAAGGGATTAACCATTGGCCGATCATCTGATGATTATCGCGCAACGGCAAGACAAAAAACTCATCCGCCTCGCGCGGGATGAATTGTAGAAAGACAAAAGGCTGATCCGCTTACGTGGATCAGCCTTTTGTCTTTCTACTCCAGTATGAATTACGGTTGTTGTGTCGCGATCTGTTCTGAACGTAATAAACGAATGAACTCCTCACTTGTGCCTGGTATGTGTGCAGTCTTCAGACTGTCGCACCTAAATCGGTATCCTAAATTTAATGAATTATTCAATTATGATTTGCTTTTAATGACAGTACCTTGCGCCAGCTCATGTTCAGTGCTTTGTTGGCATGGTAAACACCAGCCTCTTTAGTAGTATATAGTGTTCGCTATGTAAACCAAAGATGGCCCGCACATATTTCTTCACAGCCCATGCGGTCTTCGTCATTGATACTTCCTTATTGTACATCACTTCATTGCGCTCAATAAGTGCTTTCCTCCATAAGGCCCGGGCATCTTCTACATCTTTGTTTAAATTATTTAGCGCATGTATCTTTTCTTCCAATTCTGTTGGATTGAAGTCTCTTTCATTCCATTGATATAAAGGTTCTGAACTTACAGCTTTCACCAACATTGAAAAGGCATCAACCCTACTCACAAACGCCAACTGAAGTTTGGCGTGTTGCACTTCAGGTTTTGAATCATTCCCGGATGGAATGGGTGCACGGTTTCGGGGAGAACTGCCAATAAGTTGATGAACGAACATACGGGCATTTTTTAGCTTTTCAGGTTTGGCACCTGAAGCTTCCAGCGTGCGCAGAATACTGGAAATCAATGCCGGTAAATCATTAAACGCTTGTTTCCGATGGTTAACCAAATTGTCTAAATTGTTCTTGACGATCCTCACTTGTTCGATCGCTTCTTGTGTCTTGTTTAAGTGGATTAACAGCGCATCCATCCGGAGGTTTGGGCTGCCGGGATTATACAGAGTTCCATATCCGTTGCAGAAGCCAATCAGCTTTGTAAAGGCTTCTATATTTTTAATGTGTGTCATGGTCTTGAAGTTTTGTTTGTATATACAACGGCATGGCGGCTGATCTTAGTTGTGCTAAAGTTATCTTTCTTGAAAACTATATTTTCCTCTTGTTGTGTAACCCGAAATGTAGTGGCACGTTTCATTCCGATTTTTAACAAGATGATATTACCATTTCGATTAAGCGGTGAAAAAAGCTATGGATAGAAGATTTGTATTTCACTTATGAAGAGAGATAGATTGATTGCATCGCGTGATTGTACTGAATACTATTCAGTGTTAGTTAATTCCGGGTGGGTGTTACGTTTCGTTCACCGCAAGGTTAGTTTTGATTGTATGTAACGTTAGTTTTAGAAGCCTCCAAGGTTAGTTTACACATACTGCACTGTTAGTATTGCTGCCCTTCGAATTTACATTTCATACCTGTGTGGTTAGTTTATCCGGGTTGGGTTGTTGCGTTTACTACTCTCTCTTGTTAGTTTACCCGGATTAGGTGGTAGTGTTAACTACCATGCATAGTTAGTTTGATTGACTAGGGAGTTAGTTTTGTTATTCCGACTGGTTAGTTTGCTATCTATGCTATGTTGGGATTGTACTAATGGCTGGTTGCATATTGTATGCTCTGCGGTTAGTTTACTCTGTATGCTTTGTTGAGTTTTTATAAAGTCACGCGAGAAACTTCCGAGCCAAATGGTAGGTAAAATGAGATGCAGATTAGTAATTTGGTAAGCCACCAGTTTGATACGATGCTGGAATGAAGTTCATCATAGGATGCCATTATTGTGAAGATAATCCACCAGCGCAATAGAATTTTTAACACCAACCTTATCAAGCAACCTGCTCCGATATATTTCCACTGATTTTTGCGTTACGCCCAGACACTCCGAAATTTGCCGACTGGTTTTGCCTTTTGATAGCAAATTGATGAGTTCGCTTTCCCGTTTTGTAAAGTTTAATTGAGAAGAATGACGATTGATGTAATTTCGTTCACGATCCATTCTGTCTTCCAATACCTTGTTTACATAAATTTTACCCGACAGTACTTTATTTAAAGCACTGTGTATTTCTGTAACATCCGTGTTTTTCGATACAAAACCGCGAACACCCAAATTCAGTAAATTATTGACCAAGTCTGTTTCCGTATAGGCAGTAATAATTACAATCTTTGTTTTTGGGCTTTTGCTCAACAATACTTTGGCTGTTTCATAGCCTCCCATTATTGGCATTCTATAATCCAGAATAAAAAGATCGATTTTATGTTGCAATGAAAGTGCAATGGCCTGCCTTCCATCTTCTGCCTCCAAAATTTCACTAGCTAAGCCAAAAGTTTCTATTGTGGATTTAAGTCCTTGGCGAATAAGCGGGTGATCATCTGCTAAAAGCATTTTTACTTTACTCATAACTGTATTAAGCCAATATTAAATAGACAATCTCGCTAACTGATACATCACATACAGATGTAACGAACCCTTTAGAATAACAAAAAAACGAAAATCAAAACCTTAATTAGGTATTACAATTATAGGTGATGTAGAGTTTATCCTACAAACAAAAGGGAGTAATTATTTTGCAATGATTAAAGATTTCATGTTATCCAATCTATACATATTGCCATAGAAGATCACTCAGGTCCAAACTTCAGTGTGATTTCACCAAACCATAAACCGTTAACTATGAGAAGAATTGCATTATTTATTTTTGTTATGTTTCATTGTTTCATAGCCAGAGCGCAAGAAGGAAAACCGACTATTCAACTTAATGGATTTGGCAAAACCTCCCCCGACTCGTTGGGTAGAAGTAGACCAATCGATCAAAAAATAGGACTTTCAAATAATCTCGACTTTTCAAAATTAAAGGCAAGCCAAAAAGATATACTTGAATTTGGTAGAAAATACGATGAAGAACGAAAGAGGTTAGCGAAAGATAAAAAAAATACAAATGCTGAGAGTTCAATTTTATCAACTGCATCGGATGCTACAGGAAATAACTCTTGGGTAACCACAGAACCTCCTTTAATAGTTCCTCCTTCTCCAAATGCTGCAAGTTTGATAAATCAATCAAGAGAGACTGTTGACCTTTATACTGGCAGAGTTAATATAAGTCTACCGCTCTATATCCTGAAAAGCAATAGCATAGAAGTGCCTATTGCATTATCCTACAATACCTCTGGCGTTAGAGTTGATGATATAGCAGGTTGGGTTGGCACTTCTTTTTCTTTGGAGGCAGGAGGTGCTATTTCAAGAGTGATGAAAGGATTGCCAGATGAATTTACTGGTAAAGTTTTCCCAACTAATTGGACTCCCCTGAATACGCAAGGTGCAGCTGCTTTTGGTTACTTAAATATTAAGAATAGAGATGGAGGCATCAATTTGAGCAACTTTCCAAACTATGCTGATGACAAAAAAAAACGGATCGTTAAGAATTCAGATTGGATGTCTTTAGATGGATTTGACAAAGGTGATGGATTTGGATTTGGAGAGGCTTGGGACACTGAACCAGATGAGTTTTACTTCAACTTTGGTAAATATTCAGGAAAATTTGTTTTTGATCAGGATGGCAATATACAATGTTTGCCCAGTCAGAATTTTAAGATATCGAAGACGATTCAACAAGTGAATGTAAATGGCGTTAATGTTCCAAAAATTGTAGAGTTTGTTGTTTATACTGATGATGGATTTAAGTACACCTTTGGTGATGCTGCTTTTGCTTCGGTCGAACAGACATCTCTTATCTCTGTCAGAAAAACAATTAAGTATTCATATAAATTTCTCTTCACATATCAAGGGAATGATAATTTATTTGGTTCACTTGTATGGTTTAGACTTCCTTTATTAAAATTTACAAGCAATGGTATTCCCGATGAGGTTAATACAATTTCAACTTATAATTTTTATACATCCACATGGTACCTGAGAGAAATACAAGCTCCAGCAGGAGACAAGGTAGTGCTAAGTTACTCAGTTCCTACCAAACTTTTATCCTATGTCCAAAGTCGGGATGAGCGTGTAAAGATGCCCAATATTTCAGAGATTGAATTGTTTGATCAAAATGGTTCAATGGGTTGGTTCTTTATCACACCACCCAATGATGATGCCAATAAGTCGATACAAGAAGTTACTTTTTCACGAAATAAAATTGAAGTGGACAATAGACGGTTGTCATCAATACTTTCTTCAAATGGTAACAGAGTAGATTTCATACCCCAAACAACAAGTCGTTTAGATTTACTGGATGATCAAGCTCTAGAGTATATCAAGATATTCGATTATAATGGAAACTCAATTAAATCATTCAAGCTTCAATATGAATATCAGACTCCTACTACTTTTGAATCTAATACAGAATATTTTGCAGGTTCAAAAACCGGAAGCAATGGTGATCCCCTATTAATTTTCTTCAGAGAATACACTGATAATCCAGAAAATCAAGCATTGATTGAATCAGAACAAAAGCGAATGTTTTTAAGTAAAGTTTTTGAACTTAATTCCATTGCTGAAAGTATTTTACCACCGTATGAGTTCACATATAATCCTCAGATATTACCGAGAAGAACATCTTACAAGCAGGATAAATGGGGTTTCTATAATTCAAATAAAAGAGGAACTAAAATTCCTCCATTATCTTATGCTGCATTTGGAGATGATAATGTTCCTAGATCAGGAATTCCTCTTATGATTTGGGATGTGCAAGCCGCACCAGAGGCCTCTTTTCTAGGAGCATCGTTGTCGTCAAATGAAACTCTTGCACAAGCTGGTATACTTAAACGGATTCAATACCCAACAAATGGTTCAAAGGAATTTATTTATGAAATAAATAAAACAAGTTTCGGGAATGTAGGAGGTCTCAGGGTAAAGGAAATTAGAACTTTCCCAGAAATAGGCTCAACCAATTTTTTAACAGAGAATTACGCCTATGCAGGTGGATCAGAAGTAAATGGCAAGTCCTTTCAGTATTCATTAGGGACAGATTTTTTTGGCCATGCGGATGTGTTTGGATCATCAAATTCAATAAATTCTTATTTTTTAACTAAAGGCGGGGTTGTAGGTTATCGCACAGTAAAAATAAGCCAACCAGGAAATGGAAAGCGGATATTGACTTTTAAGACACCTGCGGAAATTCAAAATGATGGATCGACAGTTTACCATGTTGGCATTGGAACAGGTTCAAATATTTTTCCTTATCCCCAACCTACTGACAAGGATTGGTTAAGGGGTCTTATGGAAGAATCTAAATCTACACTAGAGGACGAAACTAAAATTCTCGATCAGGTTAAATCTGACTTCAATCTTACACCTGCTAATTTTACTCCGGTTTATGTTGTGGGGCTTACATCTGGAGTGTATTATATAGACGGATTTGAACAGTATAGAGCTGGCTTATACAAATACCAATCAGCCTGGTACAATCTTCTATCAGAAACGACAGTACAATTTGATAATCAAAAACCTGGCGACCTTAACAAAGCATTTACAAACTCGACTACTTATGAATATGAGGTAAAATCATATTCAGGAAAGCAATACACCTTTCTCAGATCAAAAACATCAAGTGGTTCAGACAATGAATTGTTAAAAACAGAATTCAGGTATCCAATTGATGTTGATAATTACTCAAGTACAGTACTCCCAACAAATCCAACCGCAAAGGCCTTGCTTACCATGGCAAGGACAGATGGTAACCACATGCTAAATTATCCAATCGAAAGTATAAGCTATCGGAATGGAAATGTTACTCAGTCAATGATTCAGACTTATAAAGGATTTCCGGATGGCAGCACAAACATTAAACCGTATCAAAGTTTCTTGCTAGAAAACGCCAAGGTTATTTCGAATTATACCAAGTTTAGCGTTGTCTCCGGTGTGACTGATCCGATCGTGCAGGATGTAAGTAGCAAATTATATAGCTCATACGACAAGTATGATAATGTTGGGAATCTTCAAC
>DAIQPD010000042.1:0-27757 GCA_036787535.1 Chryseolinea sp. | reverse complement strand
CGTTACCTTTCCAGGCAATGCCGCCAAACTTGATGTTTCGAATCGTATCTTCAACCACTGTTTTGTCGGAGGTACGGAGAACGATTGCTTCTTTCCAATCGGCTCCACCCTTTGAAATTTGATAAGCGGCCAGCGAGCCATCCTTGCTAAAGGAAACTCCGGCAAGGGAAATGGTACCGTCTTCTTTAAACTTATTCGGATTAAGAAATTCTTCTACTTTTCCGTTCTCCCCTTTCTTGCGGTAGAGAACACTTTGATTTTGAAGTCCATCATTTTTATAGAAGTAGAAATAATCACCCTCTTTAAAGGGTGCACTTAAACGTTCATAGTTGAAAATTTCTTCAAGCCGTTTCTTAACGGTTTCACGATAGGGAATTTTACTTAGAAAGCCGAACGTTACATCATTCTGCGCCTTCACCCAATCACCTGTCTCTTTTGTTGTGTCATTTTCAAGCCAACGGTATGGATCCGCCACTTGCGCTCCAAAATAGGTATCGACCGTGTCTACTTTCTTTGTTTCGGGATAATTCATGTTTGCTATTTCCGTTTTCTTTTCTGAACACGCCATAGTAAAGACGGCCATGCTTGCAGTGAGTATGATTCGATTTGTTTTCATTCAGATTGACATTAGATGATCAAAGTAAATACCTTATTAAAACCGGGCAAGACTAAAGTGATGAGTGGTGAGATGATAGAAATTCACAGAAACACTTATGCTTTTATCCCTAAGCATACTGCCGTCATTTCGGATGATTCAATTCCTCTTTCATTAAAATACTTGACAAGTTCTTTTAACTCTGACTCCATTTGGCCAAAAGTCAAAAGTGTGTCTCCTTTTGCCGTATAACTCATTCCTATTCCAGACCAATCGTATAATATCTTAGATTCGCCAAACTTCAATTTTAATTCTGCAACGTGCATGTCATTTACCATTTCCTTACGTGTAATTGCGATCACTTTTAAAAGACCATCCTCTGCTTTACATAATATTGGATAGCCATCAAAATATCCAACCAACTTAACCATCGTGAGAGTCCAGTTAGATTCTTCATTCAATGGAACCTCACGAAATCCCCATTTTGTCAATTGATCAAATGGATACTTATTAAAAGTTTTTTTGATGATCTTATATTCCAAAAAGCCAGAAAGTGTTCCCATTACCATTTTGAAGACAGGAAAAACTATTCCGGCAACGAATATCACTATTAACATAAGTTCCAACTAGGGTCCTTTACCTGTTGAATGACTATAGATGAAAATTGAAAGCACAAACGAAGTAAAAATTATAGACGACCATTTAAGGCCAAGGAGTATCTTACCTCTATTCAGTTTTATGAAGTCTTTCATTCGATGATTTTGACGAGTTGCTAGGTATGGTCACTTTAGACTTAAATAAAACACCATCTCAACTCTCCTCTTTAAAATAAATCTTATAAAAGTGCTCTCCCCGCGCTTCATCATATCCCTTTTCAATCAGCTCTCTGTTTCCATGAATATAGATATGGAAGTTCTTGTCCAGCTTTAATACACTTTTAAAAATGCGGGCCTGACGTTTTACTGCGTGCACCGATATTTCAAAGGAGTCAACAATCTCTTCACCAAAATTCTTTTCAAATTTCCGGAAGGATTGAATAACATCAGCATCCGCCAACACTTCTACTTCGAACTCACGTTGATCAAATTGCTCGCGCGATTTGAAAAAGTTCATGGAACGATTTAGCAAATCAATCTGATCTGCTTTCGATACACTGAATTCCTCATCGAGCTGATCGGCCACATATTGCTTGGTCAGATTCATGAAGTTGTGGGTATGATGAAATGCATCCGACCATGGCTTTACATTGAGGAAATCCTGCTTCCAGAATTGTGCATCGCCCTGGTTGGCATTGTCAACCAATAGAATCTTATACCCCGCTTCGCTTTCTAAATTCAAAATCAGACAACCTTTATCCAGTTTCTTAATGTTCGTACCTTCATCGGCATTCAATTTAAAATTACCTTTCGATGCCTTCAGTTTAAGGTAAGTGTCTTTGTTCTCTGATTTAAATATTCCAATAGCATCGACTATGGTGTTCTCAATGTTCACACCTTCAATATGGGCTACATAAAAATCTCCTGCCTTAATGTTGGGATGTTGTGACGCTTCAAACAAATGCTTCGCCATATTAATGGAATGCACATGTAGTGTTTCATTATCCGAAAAAATCTCAGAGGCAAACTGGTAAATTGGATTGAGGGCAAAGTCCTCATTCGAAAAGGTAAAGCTGTGAAACTCTGGTGCTCTAAAATTGGAAAGGAAATACGTAAGCAAAAGTTCATTTACTTTTTCATCATCCAATGCCAACGGCTCTTCCGAAAGTTCTAAGGCTTCATCCTTACTCTTATTACCTACGATGTGAACGGAGGCCTGGTTAATTCTACTCTGCGATGCGTTGATCACGAGATAATATTGAAACCCGTGTACGGTACCAACACTTTTGGAATGTGAATACCTTCTTTCGTTTGATTGTTTTCCAGAATAGCAGCAACAATACGAGGCAACGCAAGCGCACTTCCATTTAAGGTATGAAGCAATTGCATTTTACCTTCTTTGTTTTTGTAACGAAGCTTCAGACGATTGGCCTGGAATGTTTCGAAGTTACTGACAGAGCTTACTTCCAACCAACGTTGTTGTGCTGCAGAAAAAACCTCAAGGTCATATGTCATGGCGGAATTGAAACCCATATCGCCACCACAGAGTAAAAGTTTTCGGTAAGGCAATTCCAGTTTCTCTAACAAGCTTTGAACATGTGATGTCATCTCTTCCAATACATCATACGATTCTTCAGGTTTTCTGATCTGAACAATTTCAACTTTATCAAATTGATGAAGCCGATTTAATCCACGAACGTGCGCACCCCAGCTTCCTGCTTCGCGTCTAAAGCAAGGAGTATAACCTGCATTCTTAATCGGAAGATCGTTTTCATTTACAATTACATCGCGATATAAATTCGTGATGGGCACTTCTGCAGTAGGTATCAAGTAGAGTTTATCTTCTCCTATAAAATACATCTGTCCTTCTTTATCCGGAAGTTGACCAGTGCCATACCCGGAAGCTTCGTTCACTACTATTGGTGGTTGAATTTCTTTGTATCCTTTTGCGGTTGCCTCATCCAAAAAGAAATTGATTAATGCGCGTTGAAGTCTGGCTCCTTTACCTTTATAAACCGGAAAGCCTGCACCGGCAATTTTATTCCCGAGATCAAAATCGATGATGTCATATTTCTTAATCAACTCCCAATGCGGTAATGCATCTGCATCTAAAGTAGGTACGGTTCCATGTTCGTAAACATTGAGATTGTCATCTGCACCAACACCTGCCGGAACTTTCTCATGAGGAACGTTCGGAATTTTATACAGCAGTTCGATTTGCTTTTTATCGTACGCTTCAAAGTCCGCCTCGAGCGCTTTTACCTTGTCTTTATCTGCAGCAACCTGAGCGCGGAGAGCAGTAGCTTCCTCAGCCTTGCCGCTTTTCATCAAATCGCCAATGGCTTTAGCATCCGCATTCGACTTGGCCTTGATTTCATCAAGCGTTTTTTGAGTATCGCGTCTTAATTGATCGTTATTGATGATCTGGCGGATCAATGATTCGCCATCTTTAAAGTTCCGCTTACGCAAACCTTCCAGTATTTTCTCTTGTTGTTCGCGGATGACTGCCAGTTGTAGCATGAGTTGGTATTATTTAAAGGGTTCAAAATTAGTTTTTTTGAACGAATGTCGATTAACTGATTTCGGAGGTTTTTATTGGCCACAGATTCACTGATTCTAATAACTCTTTTGAAGAAAAATTAGTGAATCTGTGGCTAAAGGGTCGTATAAAATATTTTGCATAATTGGATACTATTCAAAATTCGGCTATAATTGCAGGGTCATACGGCTTTATCAACTGGCCCTCTGCAAATAAATCCGGATTTTTTTACTTGTCGAATCTCAATTACAATTTTCTTGTTCTGTAACAAAAAATCAGCGTTGTCCTGATAACTCTATTATTCAAACCAAATCTTAAAACACAATTCATTTCTAACACATCATGTACACTATTGACGATCTGAATGTCAGACTTCTTTCTGAATTGAAAGAAATTGCAGAAGGAATGGGCGTAAAAAACGCCAAGAAGCTTGCCAAGCAAGACCTGATCTACAAAATCCTTGATCAACAAGCGCTGTCTCCCCAAGCTGCGGCTGTTGAAGTTAAACCTGCTAAAGTTGCAACGCCACCGTCTGCTACCGAACCAAAGGAAGGCGAAGAACGCAAACTCCGTCCGCGGAGACGTGAGAACGTAGCGCCAGCACCAGTAGAAAAAATAGATATGGAATTACCACCCGATGACGAGCTGGATTCCATTAACCTTGAATTTGATCGTTCGCTAGTCAACTTCGATCAGCAACCTTCAGCATCACCACAACAAGCAACTTCGCTTGGACTTCCTGTAGAAGAGCGTCCTGTGCCAGAGCGCAGACCCGATAACCGCCAGACTCAACAGCAAATTCGCACAGCAATCCGTGAGTTTGATGGCGCCATTACCAACGAAGGGGTATTGGAAATTATGCAGGATGGATACGGATTCCTCCGTTCATCTGATTACAATTACTTAGCGAGCCCTGATGATATTTATGTTTCACCCTCTCAAATCAAATTGTTTGGTTTGAAGACAGGCGATACCGTTAAGGGGTTAATTCGCCCACCAAAAGAAGGCGAAAAATATTTTGCGCTCCTTAAGGTTGAATCGGTTAGCGGAAAGACAACCGAAGAAATCCGCGACCGCGTTTCCTTTGAATACCTCACTCCGCTTTTTCCGAATGAAAAATTAAAATTAAGCACAACGCCAAGTAATCTTTCAACTCGTATCCTCGATTTGTTTTCACCGATAGGTAAAGGACAACGCGGTATGATTGTGGCGCAGCCTAAAACAGGTAAAACTGTTTTATTGAAAGACATTGCTAACGCGATTGCCGAAAACCATCCTGAAGTTTATTTGATCGTATTGTTGATTGATGAACGTCCGGAAGAAGTTACGGACATGGCCCGCAGTGTAAAAGCTGAAGTGGTGGCTTCTACTTTTGATGAACAAGCTGAACGCCACGTAAAGGTAGCCAGCATCGTTCTTGAAAAAGCAAAGCGCATGGTAGAATGCGGACATGATGTTGTAATCCTTTTGGATTCCCTCACACGTTTGGCAAGAGCTTATAATACAGTTGTTCCATCGTCAGGTAAAATACTTTCGGGTGGTGTAGATGCTAACGCGTTGCATAAGCCAAAACGTTTCTTTGGTGCTGCACGTAAAATTGAAAATGGCGGTTCATTAACGATCATTGCTACAGCCTTGATTGATACCGGTTCGAAAATGGACGAAGTAATTTTCGAAGAGTTTAAGGGAACCGGTAACATGGAATTGCAACTTGACCGTAAACTTTCAAACAGAAGAATGTATCCTTCTATGGACGTTCCGGCATCGGGCACAAGACGTGAAGATTTGTTATTGCGTGAAGACGAACTTCAACGCGTATGGATTCTTCGTAAGTACATGGCAGATATGAACTCTGTGGAAGCGATGGAATTCCTTCAAAGCAAAATGAAAGGTACCCGTAACAATGATGAGTTCTTAAGTTCAATGAACGGGTAATACAATAGACTTAAATATAAATGCCGGTGGAAATAATCCACCGGTTTTTTTTATAAACTGCTATCTTCTGAATAATTAAGGAGTCGGATTCTTTGAATACAACTCACGGGCCTGTCTTATGACGTTGATGTTGAATTTACGCTCAGTTCCTTTCATGACCTCAAATTCTTCCATCAATGTTTTTAGTTTGTCACGAAAGGCATCTTGTCTTTTTATGGCCAGCAGAAACTTACAGTATTCCAGTCTATGAACGTAGTTGGAAAATGATCTATCCATATCCATAAAGGTTTCTTCTGCTTTGCCCATAATACCTTTATGATAGTAAGCCCAAGCATAGCTTATTCTTTCTTCTGCTTTTTTAAATGACTTGTCGGACTCGAGTTTTCTTCCACAATCAATGACCGCATCATAATCTTTCTTCAGAAAGTAAGCCTGAAGCAATTTCATAAGCAGCACAGGATCATCCTCCATAAAGCCAGTAAGACATTCTTTATATAAGGTAACGGCATCATCATACCGCTCATACGTTACATAAGCATTCGCCAAATTTGTTTTGGTTGTAACGTTATCGCTTAATCGATGAGCCTTTTCAAGTTGTTCTATCTTATAATTGCTATTCACAACATTCTTCACACCGTCAGTCAAAGTTTCAATGTTACTTCGATTATAGAAACTATGATACAGGTAAAGGGCACTTCCAATACCCGGTAAAAATATGATCAGCCAGTACCATTGTTGTACAGAATTATGCTTGTAGGCGTGATATAGACAGAAGGCTTGTAAAATTAAAACGGGCGTGTAGAGTCCAACCATATTTAAAAATAAACTGTTTTTAGTATAACGATACCTCGCACAGAGATTTAGAGTTAGACAAAAGTACACTTATTGTTTTTATTTCATGATCATTCAGATTACCCAATCTCATACTGCAAGAAATAGGAAATGAATAAAAGTAATGAACTTGGCTTCTTCCGCTTTATTTTATGCTAATTCTTACATCCTCTCGCAGTTCTGAGACAATTACCTTAATTTAGACCGTTGCCTGATCCTAAATCGAATGAGAAGAAAAACGTGGAGGTTATCTTTTCTTGTATTGCTGTTGTTTGCCACAATTATTCGCGGCTATGGTCAATCTATCGATAGCCTTGAACACGCACTTAAAACTACACTCTCAGCAGCAGACCGTATCATCATTTCAAATAAAATCGCCTTTTATTACCTCGATGTAGACCTCGAGCGTTCAGAGAAATTTTCAATGGATGCCGTTGGGCTTATTGAAATGGTTAATGATAAAAATATAATTGCCAGGACGTTATCCGTAAGAGGTTCTGTACTTGAGGCTCAAGGCAAATACATTCCTTCTCTTGATTATCAATTTGAATCTCTGGCACTGGTCGAAGAGACAAAAAACCTCACTCAGATTTCTGCCTGTAATAACAACATCGGTATCGTGTATAATCAATTGGGGGAGTTTGCACTGGCGGCAGAATATTTACTCAAAGCCGTGGCCATTGATGAGAAAATAAATGACATCTCAGGCCTTGGCTCTGATTATATTAATCTGGCTGCAGCGTATATGGGTGCCAAAAATTATGAAATGGCTCTATACTATTCTCATCGATCCTTACACAATTTTGTGGCAATTCAGGACGAGTTCTTGCAAGCCTATTCGGCCGAAAGTCTTGGTTCAATCTTTATAAAAACCAAAAATGTAGATTCTGCTTACTTCTACATTAAGAAATCGGTTGCCCTGGCGCGGAAAGCAAAAATTTCTTATATCGAAGATCTTGATCTGATGCACCTTGGTGAAATTCATGTGATGCAAGAGCGATATGATAGCGCGCGAATATTTTTTAATTCTTGCATTGAACGCAACGAACAGAATCCACATTCGGAAGTAATGCTCAACGCTACTACAGCGTTGGCACAATGTCTTTTTTTGGAAAAGAAATATGCCGCGGCACTCGCTATGGGTGATAAAGCCTATCAACTCTGTAAGGCGATAAACAATAAACCACTGACTTTAAAAAATTGCGAGCTGATGGCCAACATCTACCAGAAGCAAAATCAAACAGCAAAAGCCTTTACCTATTTGCGCCTTGCCTCCTTGTATAAAGACAGCATCATGGATCAAACCATTTCAGGTAGTCTTGATGCCAAAGCTTTTAATGCAAGACTTGAGCGCGAGCGATTGGAAAAGCAATCTCTTCAAAAAGACAAGGAATCCATTGCCTCCATTTTGCTTGAAAGCAACCGACAATTAACAGGACATAGATTAGTCAATGTGCTCATCACTATTGTAGCACTAAGTTTACTCGCGGTGGTGTTCCTGGTGCGTAGGTCCAGTCTTGCTAGAAGAAAAGCAAATGAAGAACTTCAACAAAAAAATAAGGAACTGCACGAACTCAACACGGAGATCAATGGATTAGTACACACCATCATTCACGATTTAAAATCCCCCTTCAATTCGATTCAAGGTATTTTTACCTTGCTGGAATTTGAGAAAGACAAAAGCGAATCTACTACAACACTGATACAACATGGACGGAAAGCGTTATCATTTGGTAACGATATTATCCATCAGCTTTTAGAAGTGCGCGAATTAGAGGAGCGTTCAGTTAAACAAAGTCAGGAGTCAATTGATTTACCCAAACTGTTGCACGAATTAAAAGATGAATTTGAGTTGCTGGCAAAGAGCAAAGAAATTAACCTTATTGTTTCAGCAGGAGAAGGTAATGTCTTCACTGACAAAATTCTGGTGAAACGTATTCTTCAAAATCTCACTTCGAATGCATTAAAATTTTCACCAGCACAAAAGGTCGTTACTTTAAAAGCACAGTGCGATGGTACGCAAGTAACCTTTGAAGTAATTGATCAAGGCCCTGGTTTCACCGAAATGGATCGACAAAAAATATACGGCAAGTTTCAAAAACTGAGTGCGCGACCTACGGGTGGAGAAAGTTCAAATGGATTAGGACTTGCTACTGTAAGCATGTTGGTAAAAAAGCTTCAAGGTTCAATTGAATTGAATTCTACTCCTGGTGAAGGCGCTGCTTTTATTGTGCGTATTCCGTTGTGAAGTATTGCTCTTTATCCTGTCGCAGGATATCAATTTCACCAAACATGCTAAGGCGCAATGCATCCATCAAAACCTCACAAACTACATTATTTGGCCAAAGTTCATTTTACAGAACACCATTCGGTTGTATCGAAAGCTAAGGTAGAATCATTAATTTTGATTACTAACTTTTAATTTATGTACTACCATCGCCTCGGAAAGATTCCTCCCAAACGACACACTCAATTTCGTCAACCCGATGGAAGTTTATATAAAGAAGAACTGGTAAGCTCTGAAGGATTCTCAGGTATCTACTCAACACTTTATCATGTCTATCCGCCCACGCGAATTAAAGAAGTGAAGGCTGCCATAAAGTATGGACCTAAAATCATATCAGAATACGATCTCAAACAAACCCACCTCAACACATCTAAGGTTGGCAGCACCGGAAATGATTACCTAAGTGCGCGTAAAGTTTTATTAAAGAACAACGATTGCTCCATTTCGATTTGCTCACCCACACAACGTAAAATGGATTACTTCTACAAAAACGCTGAAGGTGATGAAGTTTTATATGTACACGATGGCAAAGGTATTTTGATATCGCCTTATGGAAAACTAGAAATCAAGCAAGGTGACTATGTTGTGATTCCACGCACGGTAATTTATAAATTAGAATTTGAAGAAGGTCCGCTTCGGTTGCTCATTATTGAATCAGCATCGCCTGTCGAAACGGTAAAGCGTTATCGTAATCAGCTCGGTCAGCTTGAAGAGCATTCACCGTATTGCGAGCGTGACATTCATCCTCCACATGAATTAATCACTGATTTATCTAAAGGCGAATTTTTAGTGCAGATAAAAAAGCAAGGATACCTTCACCAATACATTTATGATTTCAGCCCACTGGATTTAATTGGTTGGGATGGTTTCCTATGGCCATACACTTTTTCCATTCACGACTTCGAGCCCATTACGGGAAGAATTCATCAACCACCACCAGCACATCAGACTTTTCAAGGACGTAACTTTGTGATCTGTTCTTTCGTGCCACGTTTGTTTGATTATCATCCACTGGCTATACCTGCACCCTACAATCACAGCAACATCGACAGCGATGAAGTGTTGTATTATGCTGAAGGTAATTTCATGAGCCGCAGAGGTATTGAACGCGGATCATTTACTTTGCATCCGGGAGGATTGCCACACGGACCACATCCGGGAACGGTGGAGAAAAGTATTGGTGCAAAAGAAACACACGAGCTTGCTGTGATGATTGACACCTTCAAACCACTTTATCTTACGACCGATGCGTTTGAATTTCTGGATAAAAATTATCCTATGAGTTGGACCGATAATAACACGGATGGATTTCATGAGGTGAATACACCTTAGTTTGTATTTTTACTCCAAAATTATTTATGGCTTTATTCTCCCGTCCCATTCAAGTTCGCTGGTCTGATATTGATGCGAATCGTCATTTGCGGCACTCCGCCTATTATGATTACGGAGCGTCATTGCGCATGATGGTATTACAAGAAAATGGTTTGACCACAGAGCACATGGAGCAATATCAAATTGGCCCGGTGTTGTTTCGCGAAGAGGCCATCTTCAAACGTGAAATTGTATTAGAGGATATTCTCACAATGGATGTAGAACTCACAAAAGCAACTCGCGACTATGGTCGATGGAGCATGCGGCACCATCTTTACAAAAATGAAATCACGCTTGCCGCCATCATTAATATTGATGCCGCATGGATTGATCTCTCCATTCGAAAACTGGCCAGGCCCAACGACTTTGTAAAAGATATTTTCAAAAACTTTCCAGTATCCTCCGATTTCACCTGGATTGAACCTTCAACAAAATAAGTATTCAAGTCTTTCCTTCATTCCCTTTTTATATGAAAAATAACTTTGCTTTTCTTTCCTTTTGCCTCTTTCTATCCATTCCCTTCTTAACTAATGCTCAGGATTTTCAACGCTTATTTCAGGCGGAAGATTTTACAAAAGAAAATCTATTTACCAGCAACATTGAAGGGCCATGCTTTGATGCTGCAGGAAATTTATACGTAGTCAATTTTCAAAAGGACGGAACAATTGGTTTGGTTAAACCAGATGGAAGTGTTTCACTTTTTCTAACCTTGCCAGAAGGTAGCATCGCCAACAGCATTAAGTTCGACAGTAAAGGCAATATGTACCTTGCCGATTTTGCCAAACACAATGTGCTGAAGGTGAACATGAAGAATAAAAAGGTAGGTGTCTATGCACATAGTGACGCCTTCAATCAACCCAATGATTTTTGCATCAATAAGAAAGATCAACTGTTTGTGTCTGATCCAAACTGGAAAGAAAGTACAGGAAAACTGTGGCGCATAGATAAAGGAGGTAAACCTGTATTGTTAACCGATGATATGGGCACAACCAATGGCATTACCTTAAGTCCGGATGAAAAAACATTATATGTAAACGAAAGTGTGCAGCGCAAAATCTGGAAATTCACAGTGGATGAGAAAGGAAATATTTCAAACAAAACACTCTTCGCTGAATTTCCTGATTTTGGTTTCGATGGAATGAAATGCGATCGCGAAGGAAATCTTTACGCTACGCGCTATGGAAAAGGTGTTATTGCTGTTCTCGATTCAGCGGGCAAAATGATTCGCGAAGTTCAATTGAAAGGAAAGAGGTGCAGCAACCTTGTATTCGGAGGATTGAATGGCAAGTTAGTTTTTGTAACGCTTCAGGATCGTAAGGGTATGGAGATATTTAGAAATGATATTCCGGGGATGGGATTCTGAATCGTTATCCGGTAATGGTTAAACGTTAATCGAGGGTGCAGGAAATAATGTTCAATGTTCAATTCTAAATGTTTTGTATTCGAATACGATTAATGGATAACCACTAACGATTAACTTCCTCACTCAACAAGCTCCAATCTTTTCACAATTGATTTCTGTTGCAAGATTGTTCCTGGAGAAAGAACAGCGTTCGCGCCAATTCTAGAATGATCTCCCACCAAGGCTCCAAACTTCGTTATCTCAATGGCAGATCGTTTTCCATTCATGGTCACGAAAATAGTTTTGTCATCGCGTTCATTAAAATGATTGGCAATAACACTTCCTGCTTCCATATTTACATTTGATCCCAGAATCGAATCACCCACAAAATTAAAATGACCCAATGCTGCATGCGACATGATGAAACTGGATTTCACTTCACAACCTGGCCCGATTGAAACGTGTTCTGCTAAATAAACTCCTCCGCGCAAATAGGCATGTGCTCCCACAAAACAATTGGCTGAAATAATGATCGGCCCTTTCGTTATTACATGCTCTTCGACAATAGCGGTTTTATGAATCGCTACATCGTTCACAATTGTATAGTCACTTCCCAATGCTTTTATTTTTGAAAGAATAATCTCCTGAGCCTTTGTTGTAATTGACCAAGGTAATGCTTGATTCAAATCAGGGAATAGTAAGTTGAATTGCGAAAGGTATTTACTGATGTTCATCTGATAATCTGTTTATCAAATATATCACGATGCCTGCTTCCCACCACACTAAAAAAGGCAGTCGATAAAACTTTATCAACTGCCTTTTTCCAATTCGCGGTGAATTTTCTATTCTGTTACTTCACCTTTAATAGTAAGCTGCACAACCGCTTCTTCTGTATTGGCATTTACGGTTATACTCTTCGTAAACTGTCCTACTTTTGCTGCGTTATATGTTCCCTTTACAAAACCCTTTCCACCGGGAGTAATCGGATCTTTAGAATACTCCGTTACTGTGCAGCCGCAAGAAGCCTTAACAGAGGAAATAACGAGAGGCTCACTTCCGGTATTTACAAATTCGAAAGTATTCGTTACGGGTTCATTTTGTTTGATCTTGCCAAAATCGAATGTGGTTTGTGACCAGGAAAAGGCAGCGCCTTTAAGCATATTTGCCAACGAATAGTTTGACGCAAGTGCTTGAGTCCATACTGTTGCAACACATGCCAGAAGAAATAATAAAAGCGTGATTTTTTTCATGTTGTTAGAGTTTAATTGTTTTATATTTTTAAGTCGTTCGAACAATACAAAGCTGCGAAACTTCAAACCTGCATGTTGTTAACGATTTTATAAAACATGTTAACGACTTGTTAATGTTTCTCTCTTACACGATGATTATTGTAACTTTGGCTCGTGAAGAACTCAACTATTCGCCTCGTAGTCATTCTTGCTGCCATCAGCATTGTCGGCATTACCATTACCCAGATTTATTGGGTGAAGCGTGCTTTTAATTTAAAGGAAGATGAGTTTGAGCGAAACGTTAATACCGCGCTTTATAATGTAGCGCAACAAGTTTTTGAAATCAATAAATCGCCTTCGCCTGCTGTCAATCCGGTAAAGCAATTATCAACCAATTACTTTGTAGTAATGGTGAACAACGAGGTAAATCCGAATACCCTGGAGTTTTTATTACAGACTGAATTTAAAAGACGAAACATCATTGCTGACTTTGAATATGGAGTCTTCGACTGTACTTCAGAAAAAATGATTTATGGCGATTATGTTCCGCTTCAAACTGCGAAAGAAAAAGTAACAAATAAAAAATTACCAACCTGGGCAAATCAGGGATATTACTTTGGTGTACAGTTTCCAAACCGCGAGGCACAGCTTCTTAATCAAATGGGGATCTGGTCATTTTCTTCCATCGTTCTGCTGGTTGTAATTTTTTTCTTTGCCTACACCCTGTTTATCATTTTGAAGCAGAGAAGACTTTCGGAAATACAAAAGGATTTTATCAACAACATGACCCATGAGTTTAAGACACCCATTTCAACCATTGCCATTTCAAGTCAGGTATTGAAAGATCCCCAAATTATTCATCAACCTGAACGATTATTGAATTATGCCGAAATCATTGAAAAAGAAAACACAAGATTGAAGCAACATGTAGAGCGTGTTTTACAAATGGCGCGTCTCGAAAAAGAAGACATTGAATTAAAAAAGGAATCAACTGATATTCATCTGCTCATTAAAGACGCGGTTAAAAATGTGTCGCACATCTTACAAGAAAAGAAGGGCAACATTACGGTAGACCTCTGTGCTACCTTACACGAAATTGAAGCCGATAAACTTCATCTTACAAACGTATTTACTAATCTACTCGACAACGCCATAAAATATTGTACTACACAACCTAAAATCTCAATCCGATCCTTTAATCAGGATTCTAAAATAGGGATTGAGATTACGGATAATGGAATGGGGATTCATTCTGAAAATCAAAAGAAAGTATTTCAAAAATTCTATCGCGTACCTACCGGCAATGTTCATGACGTAAAAGGTTTTGGACTCGGACTAAGTTATGTGCGATCGATCGTTCAGGCACATCGCGGAGAAGTAAAATTATTTAGTGAAATAGGAAAAGGCAGTACGTTTTCACTTCTTATTCCCCAATCGAAAATATGAGCAAGCGTATTTTAGTAGTTGAAGACGATCCTAATCTTGGTTTTGTAATTCAGGATAACATCCGTCAAAAGGGGTATGATGTTACCTTGTGCAAGGATGGCGTAGAAGGTGAAGAAGCATTTCAATCGTCATCCTTTCATCTTTGTATATTCGATGTTATGCTTCCTAAAATGGACGGCATAACGTTAGCTCAGCGCGTGCGTCAACAGGATAAAAACATTCCAATTCTTTTTCTTACGGCCAAGTCGATGGTGGAAGACAGGCTTGATGGTTTTCGTGCGGGAGCAGACGATTACATTACAAAGCCGTTCAGCATGGAAGAATTGTTGTATCGCATTGAAGTTTTTTTGAGAAGAAGCAATGAGCCCAATACCTTATCAGAAGGTATCATCCATCTGGGTCGATATCATTTTAACTGCGATAACTTTATTATCAAAATAGACAGTACAGAAAAAACACTGACGCAAAAAGAAGCAGAGGTATTGAAGATTCTATATCAGAATCGTGAACGTGTATTGAAGCGCGAAGAAATACTCGGACAAATCTGGGGGGATGATGATTACTTTATGGGCCGCAGCATGGACGTGTTCATTTCCCGCCTTCGAAAATATCTAAAAGAAGACCCTGATGTTCAGATTGTAAATTATCATGGCGTTGGGTTTAGGTTGGAGATAAGGTAGAAGCAATAAGTTCTTGGACAGGTTAGCAGAAATTAATAAACAGAAGAAAATTTTAATAACAGAATTCTTAATTGCCAGCAAAAACAACCTAGCTTGAAATATTTTTATCAACAAATCAAAGCGCCCCAGCTTTGATCTCATCAACAATCAGTGGATCCAGTAAGGTAGTTGTATCCCCAAGATTAGTCACATCGCCTTCGGCTATCTTTCGCAAAATTCTGCGCATGATTTTTCCGGAACGTGTTTTAGGAAGTCCGCTTACAAACTGAATTTTATCAGGCTTGGCAATGGGTCCGATAATTTTCGAAACCTTCTCGCGAATTTCAGTGCGAAGTTTTTCTTCTTCCCGTGGCTTATCATAGCAGATAACAAAAGCATAAATACCTTGTCCTTTTATATCGTGAGGAAATCCAACCACGGCAGTTTCACAAACTGAAGAGTGTTCATCAATCGCGCTCTCCACTTCAGCCGTTCCCATGTTGTGGCCTGAAACAATAATGATATCATCTACGCGACCTGTAATTCTGTAGTAGCCATCATCATCACGTTTGCATCCATCGCCTGTAAAATATTTTCCTGAAAAGGTAGAGAAGTAGGTATCCCTAAATCGTTGATGATCGCCATAAATGGTGCGCGCCATTGACGGCCATGGAAATTTGATGGTAAGTCTGCCTTCACCCGTTTCATTCATTTCTTTTCCATTTTCATCCATCATTGCCACTTGAACTCCTGGTAAAGGCAACGTAGCATGCGCTGGCTTCAATGGTGTTACATTGGCAATGGGTGTAATCATAATTCCACCCGTTTCAGTTTGCCACCAGGTATCGACAATGGGGCAATTACCTTTTCCTATATTTTTATCATACCAATGCCACGCTTCTTCATTGATTGGCTCACCTACTGATCCTAAAACTTTCAGGGATGACAAATCATATTTTTCTACAAAACTCAACGGAGCTTTTTCGAGTGATCGAATAGCCGTTGGTGCTGTGTAAAAAATATTCACCTTGTGTTTTTCAATCGCCTGCCAGAATCGACCCATGTCTGGGAATGAAGGTATGCCTTCAAAAATTAAAGTGGTTGCACCATTTGAAAGTGGGCCATACAAAATGTAAGAGTGACCCGTTATCCAACCTACATCGGCTGTACACCAAAACACATCCGGATTTCCAGGCTTGGTGTTATCATATTGAAAAGTTGTTCTGAAAGTATAGTTCGTATAAACCATATATCCTCCACACGTATGCACCATACCTTTTGGTTTCCCGGTAGAACCGGAAGTGTATAGAATGAAAAGCAAATCTTCAGCATCCATTTCTTCTGCTGCACAATTGCTGCTCGCTTTATTCATTTCTGTTTGCCAATCGAAATCACGACCAGCAACCATATTGGGTTTCGCGAAAGTTTGTTCCAATACAATTACCTTCTCAACGGTAGGGCAGTTCCTCAACGCTTCGTCAACAATACTTTTTAGATCAATTTTTTTATCGCCTCGTGAACCTCCATCAGCAGTAAGTACCGCTTTGCAACCTGAATCGTTTATACGATCAACCAGAGAGCCGGAAGAAAATCCTGCAAACACGACTGAATGAACAGCCCCGATACGGGCGCAACCTAACACTGCATACGCAAGCTCCGGCACCATCGGCATATAAATGCAAACCCGATCTCCTTTTTTAATTCCATGTGCTTTCAACATGTTGGCTGCTTTGCAAACCTGCTCATGAAGTTCTTTATAGGTAATGTGTTTCGCTTCATCATTCGGATTGTTCGGCTCCCAGATGATCGCGGTTTGATTGGCACGTGTAGCGAGATGACGATCGATACAATTTTCTGTAATATTCAACTTGCCACCTTCAAACCATTTTACCTCTGCCTTGAGAAAATCCCAAGTCAATACATTATCCCATTTTTTCTTCCACACTAAATCACTCGCCACATCAGCCCAAAACGCTTCCGGTGTTTCAACACTTCTCTTGTATTCACGCTGATAATCTTCAAAGGTCTGAATGGCTTTCATTTCGCTGGATAAAATTTTAGATTCGGATAAAATTGAAATCTTTTTTCCGGAAAATCAAAAGTAATCTAAATCAAGTTGTAGAACATAAAAGAAAATGCGCGTGTGAAAAACACAGCGATTACTTGAATGCAATCTTAAACCAAAAGAAAATTTTACTGAACAGTTGTTCGCTTACAATATTTGCTGAACCACAACCGCAATGAGTGCACCGATGATGGCAACACTAAGTTTTTTTGCATTGAACCGATGCTCGGGACTGCTTTCAAAAACAATGGTGGTTGAAATGTGTAAGAAGTTTCCGCTCACCAACGCATAGAGATACATCATGCCGGTAGAAGAAAGAATATCATGATCCGCAAGGTAGGTACTTATCAAAAGTCCGATGGGTGCAGCCAATGAAAACCCAAGAAGGTAAGGTATGGCCTTATTGCGCGAGTGAAGTTGATGTGCTAATACCGTCATCAGAGCAAAAGCTGCGGGTGCGCGGTGCAATGCAATTCCTATTAAAATTGAATTGATATCATAAATCGATCCCATGGCAATGGGCTGAGCTAACATTCCTCCTTCTAAAAACGCATGAACACAAAGGGCAAGCAACAACACAAGAGCCGAAACAGACTTATGTTTGTGGGCGTGATGATGATCACCATGATCATGTGTATGGATGTGTCCGTGTTCAACCCCTGATGTAAAATATTCCAGCAACTGTTGAAGAAAAAAACCAGCGAGAACAAAAACACCAATCCATTCTATTCCAAGATCCTGTCGATATAACTCCGGAAGAATATGAATAACGGTGATGGCAAATAAATAAGACCCAGCAAAAACCAGTAGTAGTTTAAAGTTCGAATCCTTTTTCTTTGGTATCAGATAAATGGCTAATCCCGAAAGCAAAGGTGTAAAGAAAAGTACAATCAACTTGAGTGTCATGTGTGCGTATCTTAAGGTTCTAAACGAATGAGTGAACTAACACCGGGTGTACTGTAGGTTTCCATTTTACCTTGAGGCGATGTATAAATCAAGAGGGCATCAATTTCAGGATGTAGTTTTAATAATTCAATTGCCTTTTCGTGTCCCATCACCATCAAAGAAGTTCCCCATGCATCGGCAGTAGTACAATCTGCGGAGAAAACGGAAGCACTGAGTATGGCAAGCTGCGCAGGGAAACCCGTTACCGGATCAATAGTGTGAGAATATTTTTTGCCCTCGACTTCGCGATAGTTAAAATAATTTCCAGAAGTAGTAAATGATTTATTCTCCAACGCGATGTATGCTTTGAAAAATTGATTCTCCTGTGTTGAATTCGGATCGAGAATACCGATCTCCCATGGCTTGTCCGTTTTTAAATTTTTTCCAATGGCCATTCCTTCACCACCCAATTCAACGAGCATGTTGGTAATACCTTTTGATTTCAAAAAATCTGTTACCACATCCGCACCATAACCTTGCCCGATTCCGCCAAAGTCAAGTTGAACACGTTCGTCTGTTTTTAACACACTGTCTTTCGAAAGAATAATTTTTTCAAACCCGATAAAAGTTTTGATCGAATCAATCATAGCACTATCCGGACGAAGTTGTTTGGCCGGACCAAAACCCCAAACATTTACAAGAGGCATCACGGTAGGATCGAAAGCGCCTTGTGAAATGGCAAATACCTCTGCTGCTTTTTTGACGGGTGGATATAAGTAGGGAAGTTCAAAGGCAATACCTTTTTCACTTTTGTTAAACTTCGATACTTCTGAAGATGGGTCGTAGTTGTTGATGGACTTGTTTACAACCAACAGCAATGAATCTACATCACGTTTAAAATTTCTTCCCTCACTATCAAAATAAGTAATGTGGTACGAGGTACCCATCGTAGCACCTTCTATACGGATGGGTTCAACAACACTATTCTTTCTATAAAGCCAAACGGCAAAAACAGAAACGAATAAAATGATAGTGTAAATGATGTTCTTCTTGCGATTATCCATGAACTGTAGTTCGGGGGCGCAAGATAACAGGATTTTCTTAATGCAACATTGTTGCCTTTGAAGTTATCCGTTAATGGTTATTGGTTAAGCGTGAATGCACTTAAGCTTATAGTCAATCTCTCGCCAAGGGAACGATTAATCATTTACGATTAACGATTAACGCTCCATACCTTTACATTTGCTTAACGATCACAGCCACACACCCACCCCCGATTAAAACGAATAACCATTAACGAATAACGAACTCAGGATGCGTGAAGATTACCTTAAAGGCGATGGTGAAGAATTAAGTGCTCCTGACAAGGAAGTTGAGAAAGCCCTTCGCCCGTTATCGTTTCAGGATTTTACCGGACAGCTTAAAATTGTTGACAACATAAAAGTATATGTGTCGGCAGCTAAACAGAGAGGCGAATCGCTTGATCACGTTTTGTTGCATGGCCCTCCCGGACTTGGTAAGACTACCTTATCGCACATCATTGCAAATGAATTACAATCGAGTATCAAGATTACATCAGGACCCGTATTAGATAAGCCTAGCGACTTAGCAGGATTACTCACTAATTTAGAAACGGGTGATGTGTTGTTCATTGATGAAATCCATCGGCTCAATCCAATTGTTGAAGAATATTTGTATTCAGCAATGGAAGATTTTCGCATCGACATCATGCTGGACTCCGGACCCAATGCCCGGTCCGTTCAAATTGGTTTGAATCCATTTACTTTAATAGGCGCAACTACAAGAGCCGGTTTACTAACCTCTCCGCTTCGCGCACGATTCGGCATTAATGCACGTCTCGAATATTATGACTCCAAATTATTGACTACCATCGTCAAGCGTTCCGCGTCTATTCTCAATACTCCTATTGTTGATGACGCTGCCTATGAAATTGCACGAAGAAGCAGAGGCACCCCACGCATCGCGAATAACTTATTAAGAAGAACACGCGACTTTGCTCAGATAAAAGGCGATGGTACTATCACTATAGAGATTGCTAAGCTTGCATTGATTGCTTTAGATGTAGATGAAAACGGGTTGGATGATATGGACAATCGCATCTTACTTACCATCATCGAAAAATTCAAAGGTGGTCCTGTAGGATTAACCACTATTGCAACTGCTGTTGGTGAAGAAGCCGAAACGATTGAAGAAGTATATGAACCTTTTCTTATTCAGGAAGGATACTTAAAACGTACCTCACGCGGACGCGAAGCAGCGGAGCTCGCTTACAAACATTTAAAAATTGTTCCGCCTAAAAGGACAGGTACTTTGTTTGATTAAATGATTCGCGAAAAGATATAGCCACGAATTCACAAATAAATACCTTAATGAAAAAAAGCGCAGAAAAATCCACGCTCTTTTAAAATCCTATAAACTTCTTGTTTGTCTTAACGATTAACTAAACTAGAAACGCTCTAGCTTCGAGAAGAAGAAACTTCCTTCAATCTCAGCATTCTCATCGCTGTCTGATCCATGAACCGCATTGGCTTCAATAGATTTTGCGAAAAGATTACGAATTGTTCCTGGCTCTGCTTTCTTAGGATCAGTAGCACCAATCAATTTGCGGAAATCTTCCACTGCATTTTCTTTCTCGAGGATCATTGGTACAATTGCTCCAGACGACATGTAAGCACACAACTCGCCATAAAATCCGCGCTCTTTGTGTACTTCATAAAACTTACCTGCCGTTTCTGGAGAAAGTTTTGTCTTCTTCATTGCGATGATGGTGAATCCCGCCTCTTCAATCATTTTAGTAATTGCGCCAACGTTGTTTGCCCCAACTGCATCGGGCTTAAGCATCGTAAATGTTCTTTTTCCTGCCATATCGGTATGTATAATTGGTTAATGACTTTAATTTGTCTGCTGCGAAATCCGCAATCGGGCGCAAAAATAAGGAAATAGTCCAGAGTGGGAAGGTCACACCAACTGATTTTCAGCTTATTCCATCAATTAAGCCCTACAACTATCGAACGCTTCTATTGACTATGGAGTAAATTTCGCCATTTTTGCGACTTGCTTTTTTCAGTCCATGCAGAATCTTCAGGCTTTTGAGGAATATATAAGTGAACCCAGAAACGTGGTCATTGTAACCCATGTTAAACCCGATGCAGATGCACTAGGGTCTTCTCTTGGTTTATCTGCCTACCTAAAAAAGAGAAACCACAAGGTTACGGTTATCACACCAAGTGATTACCCCGAATTTCTGGATTGGATGTCAGGCAATAAAGATGTTGTCGTATTTCAAAAAGAAAAGTCTGGACCTTGTGAAACGCTTATTCAGCAATCGGATCTTATTTTCTGTCTTGATTTCTCGACCTTAAACCGGATAAACGAACTGGGCGAAATGGTTCGAAACGCACCTGCTAAAAAGGTGTTAATCGATCATCACTTAGAGCCTGAGGCATTTGCTGATTTTGAAAAGTGGGATGGCACCGCGGCATCTACTGCTGAGCTTATTTATCAACTCATCTATGAATTGGGCGATGTTGATTTAATTGACTCAAACATAGCCGACTGTTTATATGCGGGCATTATGACAGACACGGGCGGCTTTCGTCACTCGAATACAAACTACAAAGTGCTTCACATCGCTTCGGAACTTGTTCGACATGGAGCCAACCCATATTCCGTTTCTAAACTCGTTTATGAAACTAATTCACTTGAGCGCTTACGACTGCTTGGCTTTGTGCTCAGCGAAAAATTAAAAGTGCTACCTGAATACAATACCGCATACATGGTTTTGAATGCTGAGGAGCTAAAACGTTTTGCCTCCCAAACAGGCGATACAGAAGGACTCGTGAATTATGGACTCTCCATAAAAGGGATCAGGCTTTCTGTTATGATTACGGATCGAAAAGACAGTGTGCGACTTTCACTTCGCTCTCTAGGTAATTTTTCTGTTAACGATCTGGCACGCAAACATTTTGAAGGCGGTGGTCATCGCAATGCAGCAGGTGGCCAATCGACCCTCAGTGTAGACCAAACCCTTCAGAAGTTTCTAAACCTGTTGCCCGAGTATAAAGAAGAACTAACGAGAGAAGGCAACTAAAAAAATCTAAACCTTTACAACTTTAATTAATAAACACTTGTCTAAGATGAAAATGATGAAAATCACCAACGTGCTGATCGGATTGCTTTTGCTATGTGCTGCCTGCAATAATTCAGAGAAAAAAACCCCAAATGGATTCACCTTCAATATCATCAAAGCTGGAGATGGTGTTGTACCAAAACCACAGGAAATTCTTGTTTTTAATTTCACGCTTCGCGATTCAAAAGACTCTGTATGGGCTGATTCATATAAAGAAGGAATGCCCGCTCCAATTCAAATTGCTGACAGTGCTGCACAAACAACGGAGAATGGGATGCTTCAGATGTTCAGAATGTTGAGCAAAGGAGATAGTGTAAGAGCTACAATGCCCATTGGAAAATTTTTTAGAGAAATTGTTCGTGGCGCAGTTCCTCCAGGTGTCGATACAACTATGGATATCTCTTACTTTATTCAGGTTAATGAGGTGATGTCATTGGAAAAATTTCAGGCCTATCAAGTTGAGATGGAAAAAAAGAAACAAGCCAGTCAGAAAATCAAAGATCAGGAAACCATCAAAAAATATTTGACCGATAATAACGTTGTTGCTCAAGTAGACACGAGTGGCTTACATTATGTTCTGCACTCGAATAAAGGAGGTATTAAGCCGACTTCTACACAATGTGTAGAAGTAAAATATGCCGGAAAATTTATGGCTGATGGCCTAATATTCGATCAATCAGAAAAAATTTCTTACCCGTTAGCCCAGTTTGTAAAAGGATGGCAATTGGGTATTGCCCTTTTAGGTATCGGAGATTCTGCAACCTTCTATATCCCTTCTGATTTAGGGTATGGGCCACGCGGATATCCTGGCGCAATACCTCCAAATGCTATTTTGATTTTTGATGTTGAATTGCTCGGTATTGGCACTAGTTATGACCAGGCCACTCAGAGTTGTATTAAGTAAATTTTTGAAATATGAATAGATTAAAAAGGTGTTTTATGTTGGTGGTAGTTGTCGGGCTACCTTTTGCTTTCTCATCGTGCTCAGAGGATGATACGATTACCTATAGTGAGCAACTTCAAATGGATGTAAAGTCCATTGATGCCGCCCTGGCCACCCAAGGTGTGGATGTAGTTAAAGACGTATACGGACTTCGAATGGTAATTGAAACATTAGGTACAGGTTTACCTGCTAATTTCTCGAACACAGTCAAAGTAAAGTATAAGGGAACTTTCTTCTTTAATGGAGTCACTTTTGATGAAGAAACCACTTCCTATTCTGTCATTCCAAATGCATCGACCAATCAATGGTCGGTTATTGATGGATGGAAAATCGCGCTTACTACATTACCGGAAGGTTCAAAAGCCAAAATTTATGTTCCTTCAGGACTTGCCTACGGGCCACAAGCTTATGGACCAATTCCTGCAAACTCAATTCTCGTTTTCGATATTGAGATTCTAGATGTCGTTCGTACCGCGGCATATTATGAAAAAATTAGAACTGACTCAACTGCAATTGATCTGTATTTGGATAATAAAGGCCTCTATGATGATGCCGTGAAAGACTCCACCGGACTTCGGTACATTATTACACAATCCGGCACTGGTGATTCACCTTCGTTGTACGATAAGGTAAAAATAAAGTATACGCTAAGATTATTAACTGACGATACTAATACCTTAGGAACCGGTACTATTGAACCCGATGCTAATTTTTACAGCAGAGTTGTTGATTACATTGACGGACTCAAAATTGGATTGCAAAAAATCAATAAGGGTACGAAAGCAACATTTTACATCCCCTCTGGTTATGCATATGGAACAGTTACTTCAGGGACCATTCCTGCAAATTCAAATCTGATCTTTGAAATAGAACTTGTTGATATTGTTGAATAATGATCTGCATATAAAATTGTGTTTTGCAACAAACAACAAGCACAAATTGGAGGAGGTTACTCCGCTACTAAAAGATTCTTTTGAACTCGTTAGCTTAGATCAACTAGGATGCAAACAAGAGTTGCCTGAAACGCAGGATTCGCTTTCGGGCAACTCTTTACAAAAAGCAGACTTCGTTTTCAAAAATTTTAAAACACCTTGCTTCGCTGATGATACCGGACTTGAGGTAGCGGCATTAAATGGCGCACCGGGTGTATATTCTGCTCGTTATGCTGGCAACCATCGCAATAACGATGACAACATTACTTTACTTCTTCAAAAACTATCAGGAATTGAAAACAGGAGTGCACGTTTTTGCACCATAATTACTCTTGTGGGATTAACACCTAAGCCTGTTTTTTTTGAGGGCATCATCGAAGGTTCAATTACTCACGAAAGAAAAGGTACAACCGGATTTGGTTACGATCCTGTATTTATACCCAATGGATATAACCTCACCTTTGCCGAAATGACCCTTGAACAAAAAAATTCACTGAGCCATCGGGCGATCGCTACAAAAAAGCTGATCGAATATCTTAAAAATCTTTCTCAAGGTCTGCGCAAGTAAATTGGCTTTAGTACTTTGCCGAATCTATGGCACAAAGACCTTTTACAATTGGTATTACAGGTGGGAGCGGATCGGGCAAAACCCATTTCATTAAGAAATTAGAAGCTTGCTTTGCGCCAGATGAGATTTGTCTTGTTTCACAGGATCATTATTATAAAGACCGCGAATTGCAGGTAACAGATGATCGCGGCATCCAAAATTTTGATTTGCCAAATTCGATTGACCAGCATAAACTCCATGACGATATTCTCACACTAAAACGTGGAGAAAAACTGTTCAAAACCGAATATACCTTCAACAATCCTGCGGCAAAACCAAAGGTATTGGAATTTAATCCTGCTCCCATTCTCATTATTGAAGGATTATTCGTTCAGTATTTTCCGGAAATTGAAAGTGAACTTGACCTGCGCATTTTCATTGAAGCAAAAGATCATGTAAAACTGAGCCGCAGAATTGTGCGCGATAGTGAGGAACGTGGCTATGATTTAACCGATGTATTGTATCGTTATCAACATCACGTTATGCCGGTTTATGAATCACTGATAGAACCTCTGAAACACAATGCCGATTTCATCATCCCTAATAACGGAAACTTTGATAGGGCTCTCAAGCTGATTTGCCAGGCTATGAGAACCTATTTAGTTGGTCGTTGATGGGTTGTTAGCTGGTCGAACAATCATTAATGATTCAGGCTTCTAAATACAATAACCACCAGGACTATATTCCCACCCCCCTTGCATTTCATGCTCAAATCAATACTTTTGTAGCCCTCTATTGAAAAGAATGAAAAAAGCTCAAAAACGTATGATTATGCTGGCAGTGGGTATTCTCGCTGCAATCGCTATCATTTTTTCCCAGCTTTTTTATTATCAATCACAGGGTCACGATAATCGGGAAGTAAAGACAGAGCAACAACAAGATCAATCATCCGATAATGATGAAGCGTTCTATTCTGCGCCTTCTACCAGTTTACCTTCCTCCACACAAGTTGAAATTCACCATAAATCCTTTTTGCTCCTTGAAATTCTTCTGGAGGACAAAGAAGTAGAAGTAAGCAATGAACAAACTACCTTTCGGTTAGGCACATTCCTGCAGACTCTTTTCAAGGTCATCATTTCGCCCAACGCACCTTAACATCTCTTTTTCTTTTCGACTTTATTCCATGCCAAGTGCGGCAGGGTTCATCATTTTTAATCAACCAATTTTTAATTCGTAAAATTTTATGCAAAACAAAGGATTAGTTATTTTTCTCACTGTCATCATTACTGCATTATGCTTATACTATTTGTCGTTTACCTATGTGGCATATAGTGTAAAGGAAGATGCCATTCAATACGCTACAGACAAAGACGGTGTAGTGAGCCTCAATAAAAAACAAACCTATTTAGATTCTATTTGGAATGTGCCGGTTTACAATCTTCTTTGGACAGAGTACACCTACAAAGAAGTAAAGGAGAACGAGCTTAGTCTTGGTCTCGATCTTGAAGGCGGTATGCACGTTACTTTGGAGGTATCACCCATTGATATCATTAAAGGTATGAGTGCCAATAGTCAGGACTCTGCTTTTTTACAAGCATTGAACAAGGCAAGTCTACTTCAAAAAAACAGCCAGGCAACATATAGTGATTTATTTTTTGAAGCCTATCGTGAAGCGAATCCAAATAAACGACTGGCCTCAATTTTTGCGAATGCCGCAACAAAAGGAAAAATTGCATCTAACGATGATGATGCAACAGTAATCAAAGCCATTAATGTAGAAGTAGAAAGTGCGATCGATCGATCGTTTACCATTCTTAGAAATCGACTTGATCAGTTCGGTACATCTCAACCCAATATTCAACGTCTACCTGGCACAGGAAGAATCCAAATTGAAATTCCTGGAGCCGACAATCCACAACGTGTTCGCAAATTATTGCAAGGTGTTGCAAAACTAGAATTCTGGGATGTCATTGAACCTTCTACCTTAAACAATTCCCTTCTGGCAATTAATGAGAAGTTGGTTCAAGAGCAAAAAGCTGCTGCCAAGCCTTCTACTTCTACTGGAGAAACAGTAACAGAGTCACAAGATTTATCTTCCTTGTTGGGAGACAGCACTGCAGCAACTTCTGATTCTACGAAAGCAGCAACCGGGTTAGACTCACTTCAGCAATCAAGCATCTCACCTATTTTCGCGCTCAGTACAATTCCTGGTGCTTTTCGATATGAGGTAAAAGACACGGCTAAGATCAATTCTATTTTCAGACGTGCAGAAATAAAAAATCTTCTTCCAAGAACGGTTGGTATATTCTGGGCAAACAAGCCAGAAAAAGATCAGTCTGGAAAGGAAGGTATTGAGTTGTACTTTTTAGACTTAGGCCGTAATGGTAAATCAAGATTAACCGGTGAAGTCATTACCGATGCACGCAACGATCTTGATGAGCGTGGAAATTATGCAGTAAGCATGAACATGAATGCCTTTGGAACAAAGACCTGGGCTAAGTGGACTGCTGAAGCTTCGAACAAATCTCCGAAAGGAAGAATTGCCATCATGTTGGATAATACCATCTATTCAGCTCCTTCTGTAAATGGTGAAATACCAAATGGTAATTCGCAGATTTCAGGAAACTTTACGATTGATGAGGCAAAGGATTTAGCAAATGTTTTAAAGGCTGGTTCATTACCAGCACCAACAAAAATTGTTGAAGAATCAATTGTTGGTCCTACACTTGGTAAAGTGGCCCAAGGTGATGGATTCTTCTCCATGGTTTGTGGTTTAGGATTGGTGGTTGTGTTTATGATTGGATATTATGGTAAAGGTGGATCAGTGGCTAACCTGGCTTTATTCTTCAACATCTTTTTCATCACGGGTATTTTAGCACAGCTTGATGCCGCATTAACATTGCCAGGTTTAGCCGGTCTTGTGTTAACCATGGGTATGGCTGTGGATGCGAACGTCATTATCTTTGAACGTGTTCGTGAAGAAATTCGCCATGGAAAAAAATTACGTGAAGCAATCTCAAGTGGTTTTTCAAAATCATTCTGGACCATCTTCGATTCAAACATTACAACCTTCCTTACTGCCTTGATGCTGTTCATCTTTGGACAAGGGCCAGTAAAAGGATTCGCGATCACGTTGATGGTAGGTATTGTTACTACATTCTTTACAGCTGTTTATGTATCAAGAGTAGTAATTGAATGGATCATCGCTCGCAAGGGAGATGAGAGCAATCTTTCCTTCCAAACACCAATGTCAAAACTCAGTTTCGCAAATAACAATTATGACTTTATTGGTAAACGTAAAATTGCCTATCTCTTTTCGTTAACCGTTATCGGTATTGGTGTTGTGCTCATCGCTATTCAGGGATTAAACCTTGGTGTTGACTTTAAAGGTGGGCGTTCATACGT
>DAIQPD010000238.1:0-6088 GCA_036787535.1 Chryseolinea sp. | reverse complement strand
CGGCCCAGGCCAGCAAGGCGGCATCGCCGGTGCGGTGCGCCAGCTTGGCCAGGCATCCGCCAGGTTCCATTGTCCATCACAATAATAAAAGGTTTGGCCTTACTCTCAGCGATGAGATTATCCATGATGAGATTTGTTTTTCCCTGATTAGCCCAACCCGTTTCATCTTCACCACCTCCATGTTGCAAGTAAAGAACTGGATATCTTTTTTTAACATCCTTATCATAGTCGGGTGGTGTATACACAAAACACCTGCGCATGGTGTTATTACTTTTGGAGAAATATATATTCTCGCGTATCTGACCGTGTGGTACATTCTTCAGACTGTAGAAGTCCTGATCCTTCGCTGGAATTTCGATGCCGCTACCCCATCGGCCAGCGCCATAAAAGTATAGACTGTTTGGATCCGGCACAGCGGCACCGTCAATCCAAATCTGATAATAGTGAAAGCCTTCGTCCTGAGGATTTGAGTCACCAGTCCAAATACCCTTGTCATCTTTCTTCAAATCATATTTTACTGCACCAATATCGAGCTGAACTTTTGTAGCGTCTGGTGCAGAAATACTGGCGCGTACTCGTCCCTCGGAATTAACTTGTGGGAATTGTTTGCCTAGTTGATTTGTAGATGCCGGTTTAAAATCATCAACAGCTACTGCCTGATTTGTTTGAGCTAAACTGTTACCACTAATTAATAGGGCAACTACAAGCATAAGAATGTTTCTTCGAGTTATTCTATAAACTACTGTCATAATCGTAATGCGGTTATTAAAATTTGTGCTATGAGTATCACTAAAAACTATTTTTTTATTTGCCTCATCCCTGCCCTTCTCTGGTTGAGAAGGATAAGGGAAGTTTTTAGAGATAGCTTTATTTAATTTTTAAACAATAAAGGAGCTAGTTCGTGCAGGCTTCGTCTCCAGGTTTGGAACTCGTGTGCAGTACCTTCCGAGATATACGAAACGGCATTGAAGCCAGCTTCTTTAAGTACTACGGTAGCATCCTTCACACCATCGGGTCTCTCTTTACTTCCACAACTGAGAAAGATGAGTTTTATTTTAGACTTGTCTTTGATGTCTTCTGGTTTGTAAGTACCGCCACTGAGTAAGGCATAGTGTGAAAATACTTCCGGCTTGTTTATGGTAATCATTTTTGTTTCCATGCCGCCCATTGAAAGACCTGCCATCGCTCGGTGGGGCCGATCGGCAATTGTTCTGAAGTTTGCATCCACATAAGGAATTAATTCATCCACGAGCACAGTTTGGAATGCATCTACTTTAAAGTCACGTAAACCACCCCATTTAATTTCATTCGTCATTCCGTAGGTCATGACAATAATAAAGGGTTTGATCTTGCCTTCTGCAATCATGTTATCCATGATCAGGTTAGCACGACCCTGATTGCTCCACGCTGTTTCATCTTCGCCCCATCCATGTTGCAGATACAACACAGGATATTTACTTTTTAAATTCTTTTCATATCCCGGAGGAGTGTACACAAAAGCTCTGCGCGATGTGTTGGTACTCTTTGACGGGAAAAGAATTTGTTGCACGTTACCATGCGGAACATTTTTCAACGCATAGAAGTCCTGATCATGAGCCGGAATTTCTATGCCACTCTCCCAACGAACAGAGCCATAAAAATTTAGTGCACCTGGATCATTGAATTTTCCACCATTCATTTTTATGTTGTAGTAATGGAATCCTTCGTCCATAGGGCCGGCTGTAGTTCCCATCCATGATCCGTCTTCTGCTTTCGTAAGTTTTGTTCCTCCTTTTCCTCCTAGTCCCAGACTTACCCGAACACTATCTGCTAAGGGTGCTATGATTTTAAATCGGGCATACCCTTGCGAGTTAACCTGCGGATACTCTTGTCCGGGTTGATTTAAAGTTGAAGGTTTGAAATCTTCTTTAATTGCTTCACTGGTCTGTGCCAAACATACTGAACCAAGTAATGCCAACACAAAGGTTAAGGGGATTGAATACTTTTTCATGTTTTGAGGTTTTTTGATTAAAAGGTTAATTCTGCTTTTCTTTCTTTTTATCACTCGAAGCTCACCCAGTCAATCTCTATAGGGGTCTCATTGTTAGTTGTAACTACCACATTATGAATTCCAGGTTTAAAAGAGGTTAGTTTGACTTTAAGAATACTCCAGTCCTTTCCTTTAGGAATTTCAACAGTAGCCACTACTGGGCCTTTCGCATTGTTTAATCGTATCTGAACAATGCCACCTTCGCCAGAAGCGGCTCGAATATTTACCGATTTAAATTTCTTACTTCCAAAGTCAACACTATTGTATTGCGTCCATGCGCCCAGAGAATTGAAAATTGTTTTCCATCCTTTAAATGTATTGGTTGAATCCAGGAGATCAACTGACGTTCCCTTATCACTGATTGAACTGTATCGGTCGATTTGAATTTCTTTGCCCGCATCCGTAAGACCAACGCCTCGCAGTGTAGGTTTTACTTTTTTGATTGTTCCATCGGCCTGGAAGAAAAGACTGTCTACACGAATGGATCTGTTCTTGTCAAACTTCGGAGAGTAGTCATTGTGATGATAAAAGAGATACCATTGATTTTTAAACTCAATGAGCGATTGATGATTCGTCCAGCAACCTGTTGGAGATTCATCCATAATGACACCGGCAAATTTAAACGGGCCCAATGGACTGTCGCCAATGGCATACTCCAATCGTTCAATCTTGTTTTCGACATGCGGATAAGTCATGTAGTATTTACCATTTCGCTCAAAGACATACGGACCTTCCTTCAAACCCTTGGATAGCGCTGGTAGATCTCCCAGTATCTTGACTTCAGAATCAAGCTCAACCATGTTCTCCTTCAGCTTAGCGCCAAAAATGTGACCGGCTGACCAGTATAGATAAGCTTGTCCTCCTTTGTCTATAAATACATTGGGATCAATGCCCCGAACATTCTTAATAGGCGTTGCCTCCGGAACAAATGGTCCTTCAGGTTTTTCAGCGACAGCAACACCAATGGTAAAACCTCTTCCAATACCTGTAGTATCCTTCGGCATGGTGGGGAAATAAAAGTAGTACTTGCCATTTCTAAAAATGCAATCAGGTGCCCACATGGCATAGTTTTCCTTTCGTACCCAAGGCACTTCATTTTGTTGAACTATCATTCCATGATCAGTCCAATCGGTAAGATTATCAGACGAGAACACATGGTAATCCTCCATACAGAACCAACCGATCCGGCCTTTTCCTTCCGAGCAAGGAATGTCATGTGACGGATAAACATAAACTCTATTGTTGAACACACGAGCAGAGGGATCAGCTGTAAATTGATCTCGGATAAAAGGATTCTGCGATTGGGCTTCGTTTGCTATAAATAAACTCATAAGTGCAAACAAACTTGTGCCAATACCTTTCAAAATTTTTACTGATAAAATTGATTTCATAAACTCTTTTTAATTTCAAAAATTAATCATTCAAATACAGCAACAAATCCATCGTTCCCTTTCAAGGTAATATTCAACTTACCTATTTCCGGAACATACAAAGTGGAACTACTAAATGACGGCTCACCATCATTTTCATTTCCGGATGCGATGATGTTGCCTTTTTTATTTTTTAAGAAAGACAAATCCAATGTCAATTGCTTTTCTGTATTCTCACCATTGATTCCAGCTACATACCACGTGTTACCTGATTTTCTCGCAACAACATATAACTTACCTGGATATCCATCGATGAATTTCACATCGTCCCAACTATTCGGAAGAGCTCTTAAAAAATCTTTTATGTTCTCTGACACATGATTCATCCCATCCGGACTTTCAGCGTAATGTTGAATGCCCGATAAAAAAACCACTGATGTTGCTAATTCAAATGCAGAAGTAGTAACACGTTTAATGCGTGGAATTTTATACAAATTCATTGGTGTGAAATCCATTGGATCAAATGCATTGCGAACCATAGCGCTCATAACTGAATGTTTTGGTGCAGCATCAGCAGAACCCTGACCAAACGTGATCATCTCATAACCAAACACGGCTTCCGCTGTCATCAGGTTTGGATACGTTCGCTGTAATCCTCTTGGTAATGTCGCGCCATGAAAATTCACCAGAAGATGATGTGTTGCAGCATCTTCTAAAATATCCTGATAGTAATTGATCATCGACTGACCATCGCCAGAAAAGAAATCCACTTTAATACCTTTGATACCCATTGCTTGTAATCGAGAGAATTCTTTGGTGCGGCTTTCATGAGTAAGTAGTTTATCCTTTGGTGTATATTTTACGGTATTCCAGTCACCAGCAGAATTATACCAAAGTAACAATCCAACATTTTTCTTCTGAGCATATTCAGACAGCATTTTCACTGAATCATATCCCATAAGTTTATCCCATGTTGCATCCAGCAGGCAATACTGCCACTTCATATCCGCAGCAAAGTCAACATACCTTTTCTGAACTTTATAAACCGTGGAGTCATCCTTCTTTATGATCCAACTCCACGATGATTTTCCAGGCTTAATAAAAGAAGCATCCATTTGTTTTGAAGGAAATGCAAGGTCAGTTCCTAAGGTAGATTCTGTTATCGTCTTTAAATCTCCAACAACAATAATTCTCCATGGTGTTTTCCATGGTAGAACTGATTCAGGAAAAAGCGCTCCATTGGTATAGGCCTCAGGCGTTTGTGGAAAATTTATTTTGTATTCATTGTCGGGAGAATTTTGCTGTAATGCTGTACCGCAATAGGTTCTTCCTAAGGCAGCTTCTGTAATAAGTACCCATGCGTGATTGTATTTAAACAATGCGGGATATACCCAACCATTTTTTCCTGGAGATGGTGTGCCCGTTGCAATATCCATTTGATAATGCGCTTCGTATGATGGATTGGTGTGCTCCCATCCACTTTGTGCTTCAGTCTTCGGTTGAAGCCAGGCACGAGTTCCGTTCTTGAAATGAAAACTTGTTTCTTCGGAAGTTATCTTTCTTATATCCGAAATCGTTTCCGGAAATTGATAACAAAAAGCAACGCCATCATTCGATACTCTGAAGATGATATTCATCTTTTTACCGGATGCCGTTTTAGTTTCAATTATCCGCTCGTTGGCTGTGTAGGTGATATTCTTCTTCTTCGCGTTAATCATGGTATAAGTATCCTTAACAATAGTTGGTGACGATGCTTTAACGAATTTCAGATCTTTAGAAAAGTCTTCGTCATCGCGGATCAACCCTAGCTTAGATTTTTCAAGTACCACTTCGCCTTTGTACGAAATAGAGTAAAGCGCTTGCTCAGCATTGCAAATTACCTTGATGTTTTTATCAGGACTACTCACTTCGATACCCTTTGTCTTCTGACCAAAGGTTGATTCAGAAAATACAACAACAACAAGAAGAACAACTAGTAAAACAAAAGCGTTAGATGATTTTTGGATTGTGGTCTGCATTATTTTCTGATTATGAGTTCTATTGTGAAATCTTTTCTTCGATATGGAAAAAGTCAAAGTCCGCTACTCCTCCTGCCTCTTTCGTGGCGTAGTTAAATAAGCCAAATCGGTACCCCATGAAATGCGGAAGTGTGTAGGCCATCTTCAACGATGAACCGATTACCTTCCATGACTTACCATCAAGGCTATAATAAAATTTTGCGGTGTCTACCTTGTCTTTGAAGTTACACTCTACTTTAAAATAAATTACATTCTGCTTGAGTGAAACACGTCCCATCTCTACTGGCTTTTCAGACTCAGCACTTACCATTACAATTGACTTCACTCCGTTCTCATACTTCACGCCAACCAAACCATATTTCTTTTGTAACAAAGCAAGACCGGCAAAGTCGCCCTCTTTCATTTTTGAAACATCAACGGATGTTGAACCTGAAGATTCAGGACCTATAGTTCGCTGTGTTAAGGTATTGCGTGCAAACACAAAAGAGGTATCAACTCGGCTTGTCGTAAGGCGCATATAACCTTTTCGTTCAGTTAACGACCAGTACTTATTAACCGTATGGTGATTCCATTGCCACACCAATGGTAAAGAACGATCACCTTTCTTCCGTGTGAACTCATCTGATTCAACAATTCCTGGAATCAAACTTTTATTAGCGGGGAGATCAAGA
>DAIQPD010000237.1:0-6104 GCA_036787535.1 Chryseolinea sp. | reverse complement strand
CCAAATCCCTTTACTATTTATAGACGTCTAATTAATATAGTTACGCCAAACGGCGGAGAAGCATGGAGAATTGGTACTCAAAAATCTATTACTTGGACAAAATCGCATGTTACGGGAAATGTAAAAATGAAAAGTTCTATATTGGAGGACGCTACATTAAAGTGGATGCAACGATATCAGAAGGAACATCTGCCACCAGCGCAGGAACACAATACGATGTTTCCATCGATCGCACTTCTTTTGGTGGTGGTTGGTTCGTAACCAAAAACATACTTATGAAAGCGGAGTATGTAAATCAGAACTACAATGACTATAAAGACACAGGTCCAAACAACAGATTTTTTGAAGGTAACTTCAAGGGCTTTGTAATCCAGGGTGCCATTGCCTTCTAGTATTGTTAATAATTTGAATACCCAAAAAGTTGTTCCGGGATTTCGGGACAACTTTTTTAGTTATACCTTACCAATTCAAAATTTTTTTAGAGCCGGAATACCTTTTCAATTCATTATGAAAATAAAACCAATCATCGTTGTATCCGCTCTGTTCATAACGATGGGTTTTACTTCACCATTCAGTACAGGCGTACTCATTCACCGATTAATTGTTCAAAAAGAAAGTAAACTGATTATCAACGGACAAACGAATGTAAATTCATTTCAATGTGTGATACCAAAATACGTTGGGCACGACACGTTGGTACTTCAGGAGGGAGGACGTTCTAAAAAGCCACTCTTTGTAAAAGGCTCGGTTGCCTTGCAAGCTTCTCTGTTTGATTGCGGTATGCAGGTAATGACAAACGACATGATGAATACGATCAATGCGAATGAATATCCTCACATTATCATTACCTTTATTTCTTTCGAGCGATTACCTAAATACAAATTAGGGGCAGAAAAATTTAAAGGGGTGATGACTATTTTTCTTGGTGGAACGTCAAAACAATTTGAGGTGGATTGTACAATTGAAGCACAAGCATCAGGACTGATCAAACTCAATGGTGGAAGAAAATTTCTTTTCTCTGATTTTAATCTTGTGCCTCCGCAAAAAATGATGGGCATGATTAAGACGCAGGAGGAACTCAACGTTAATTTTAATCTCGTGCTTCGGCTGGATTCCGATCGGTAAGAGCTGCTTCCGCTCATCAAAAATTTACATTTCAGTTTAGTTGCGCTCCAAATGGTTGGTGATTGCATGACCAATTTGTTAGCTTCGATTCGAATAACCAAACCAGAAGCATGAAGAATATTTTAATAGTCGTGTGTTTGCTGAGTCTTACATTCACGGGATGCGTGAAACAAGAAGCTCAAACAGAAAATATTGTTGAGCAAATCAAGCCTGTTCGAGAGGTATGGACAAAAGAACAAGCTATCGATTGGTACAAAGACAAAGGCTGGTTGCGTGGATGTGATTTTATTCCAAGCTCTGCTATCAACCAACTTGAAATGTGGCAAGCCGAAACATTTGATACCACAACCATCAATCGTGAATTGGGCTGGGCCGAATCGATTGGTATGAATTCGATGCGGGTGTATTTACATCATCTTGCATGGGAATTTGATTCTGTTGGTTTTAAAAATCGTGTAGATCAATATTTAACTATTGCCGACAAGCATCATATCATCACCCTTTTTGTTTTGTTCGATGATTGCTGGGTGCCTACCTATAAAGCTGGAAAACAACCTGATCCTAAACCGGGTATTCACAACTCCGGATGGGTACGCGACCCGGGAGATAAGATTCATGAAGACTCTACTTTAGTTGGTGTATTGGAACGATATACAAAGGATGTTCTCACCCATTTTGCCAACGATAAGCGAATTATACTTTGGGATCTTTACAATGAACCTGGTAATTCAGGCTATGGAAATAAATCGATGCCGCTTTTGAAGAAAGCATTTCAATGGGGAAGAGAGGTTAATCCATCGCAACCTCTTTCTGCCGGAGTTTGGGCTAAAGATTTAGTTGACTTGAATAATTATCAACTTGCCAATTCAGATGTAACTACCTATCACAATTACTCCGATGAAGTAGAGCACAAGAAATGGATTGATAGTTTAAGAAGTTATGGTCGTCCATTAATTTGCACCGAGTACATGGCGCGCACACGCGGTAGTCGTTTTGAAAATATTATGCCGATGTTGAAAGCAGAAAACATTGGTGCTTATAATTGGGGGTTAGTAGCTGGAAAAACAAATACCATGTATGCCTGGGATACACCGATGCCGGATGGAAAAGAACCAAAAATCTGGTTCCATGATATTTTTAGAAAAGACGGAACGGTTTATAGCAAAGAAGAAGTGATATTGATCAAGAGTTTAACGGGGAAGTAAGTTTGCTATATAACAAACATAAAAAAGGTCTGTGGGATTTATCTTGCAGACCTTTTTTATGCTGTTAACAATATTTGGTTACTACTAATTCGTCACACAGAAAAAACACAGAGAAGAGTCTCTGTGTAATTCTGTGCTCCTTGCGGTTGGGCTCCGAAGGTTAATGGTATTTAGAGTAGTACTATTTAATTCAGTTTAAATCTATTCTTTCTTTCCTTCAAATGACATTCCCATTGCTTCCATTTTCAAGTTTACAACTTTTTGTGCTTCGTCACGAATAAAGAAAATCATTGCCCGACCCCCCGCATCATATTTATCAGGAGTATCGGTGGGGGTAAGTTCACCTACATTTCCTCCGGCATCCATCATGAGTTTATCTTCTTTAACACTTACTTCAACAAAAGGAAAAGGTAAACCCGTCATGATGTATTTTCCTGCGTAGGCAGACAGATCAACTTTTGCTGTTGTGGTTGGAGCCACTTGCGCAGTAGTAGCAGGCGCATCGGTTTTGAATTCAACCGTCATCATAACCATGAGCGATTGACCTGCTTCTGCTTTTGGATTTTGAAATACAAAAAAGAGATCGTGAATTCCTTCTGTTGGCTGAAGAGCAATACTCACTGGTTTTGGAGCGAAGCCAGCACCGGGAACATCCCCGATAAATTCGGTTGCTCCAATTACCTTACCGGTTGGCGAATCCATTCTCAACTCAATTATTCCACCCGCTGCGTTGAGCTGTGGTTTAGGAGCCATGGCCATGGCATCGATTTGTTTAATGCCAGTCAGGTCAATTTTATTCAAGGCGACATAGCTTCCTGATTTTGTAGGAATGACTAATTCATTTCCACCAAACGACATCTTATTTACAAATGAAAACTCATCAAACTTATGCGGACTGAATTTTGGGTTGCGAAGTGTAAACGTTTCTTCGGAACTTAAAGAAGGTAATCCGTTCGCACCATTGTCGCGGTACGATGCTCTTAAAATATAAACGCCCACACCTTTGTCACCTGGTTTTATTTTGGTTGTATAGGTGCCTTTGATCGGGAGCGATTTTACTTTAGCTTTTGCATCGGCAAGACTTAAAATGTATTTCACCATTTCAGAGGCATCGGCCGCAGAAAGTTGTGGATGACCTGCCATAGGCACTTCACCCCAAACGCCACTTCCTCCTGAAATTATTTTCTTTGTTAATGATTCTACAGCTGAAGCTTTGCCTTTATATTTTAATGATACATCATTATACGTTGGGCCGATTGATTTTTTATCAACACTGTGACATGCTTTACAATCGTTGGCCGCAATAAGCTTCATGCCTTTTGCAAAACTGGCAGTGGCATCGGCCGAACGATGGCCTTGTGCAATTTCAATTTTATCATAACCTTCTGCGAGGTAATCAATGTTAACGGATACTTGTTCAGGTTTAATTTTTCCATTTGCTAAACTTCCATCTTCTTTGTCGCTCACTTTTACATCATAGTTAAAAGTCCTATCGGGGAAATAGAATGACTTGTTACTCTTGCCCATATCAAATACCAGAACAGGAGGTTCATTACCTGCCGTAAGTTCTAATGATTGATTGGAGATTCCACCTTTACCATCATTCACCGATAAGGTAGCTTTATAAACATCGGCTTTGTCGAATGTAAGCTTGGCATCAGGAGTGTTGATCACTTTATTGAAGCCGGTCTTTGATGTAACAGTCCATGTATATTTTAATGGATCACCATCCACATCCATTGTTCCTTTTGATGATAGGTTAACAGTCATTGGAATTGCGCCACCCATCTTATCTGCTTCCACTTTAATGGATGGTTTTCTATTTCCTCCATTGTATTCAATGCGAATTAAACGTGCATCATCATTGGCAGTGAACCATCCTGAACCATATTCAAGCATATACAAATCTCCATTCGCTGCAAACTCCATATCCATCGGATTGCTGAAGCGATAGCTCGGCATAAATTGTTCCATCGAAACATAATTACCTTCTTTATCCATGGTGACCGCCATGATCCATCCACGCATCCATTCGTAGGTTAATAACTTTCCATCATAATATTTTGGAAAAGCATTCTTTGCTGATTTAAAATCTTCACTGTAAAAAACAGGGCCAGCCATTGCATTACGTCCACCAGTGCCGACTAATGGAAACTCTTTTGATTCTCCATACGGATACCAGATAAATGCTTTTTGTGCCGGAGGTAATTCTTGTAAGCCGGTGTTATAAGGTGATGTGTTCATAGGTTTTTCTACATTCCACAATTCACCGGATTTGTTCGCTGCGAAATCAAATTTGTTGTATGCTTTGTTATCGCCTACAAAATGTGGCCAGCCAAAATTTCCGGCCTTGCGTGCTTGTCCTACTTCATCATGTCCTGCGGGACCGCGATTAGGATCAGCAGCATTTGCATCAGGACCAACTTCTCCCCAATATACAAATCCGGTTTTCTGATCGATTGAAATCCGGTACGGATTGCGATGCCCCATCGTATAAATCTCTGGTCGAGTTTGCGCCATTCCCTTTGGAAATAAATTTCCTTCTGGTATGGAATAGGTACCGTTCGCTAATGGTTTGATGCGAATAATTTTTCCGCGCAAGTCATTGGTATTGGCAGAAGATTTTTGTGCATCCCACGGACTGCGATCAGGGCGTTCATCACTCGGACTGTATCCATTCGATCCGTGTGGATTGGTGTTGTCACCTGTTGAAAGATATAAGTTCCCAGCTTTATCAAATGCAATGGATCCACCGGTATGGCAGCACTGTTCGCGTTGAGTAGGTATTTCCAACAATACTTTTTTGGATGCAAGGTTTAAGACGTTTCCAACGAGTTCATATCGAGCCAGAATATTTTTTGCTTCATCACCTGGAGGAGAATAGTACAGATAGATCCAATGGTTTGTGGCGAAGTTCGGATCTTTGTTCAGTCCAAGTAATCCATCTTCTGCTTCTGTAATTTTACCTTCCTTGTCTTTGTATTTTGTGCTTACCGGAATGGTGGCAATAGTGGTTAATTTTTTTGTTGTGATATTATAAAGTCGAACTGCACCATGGCGTTCAATAAACAGAATGCGTCCGTCTCCCAATACGCTCAATTCAATTGGCTCATTGAGTTTCTCTTTTAAAATTACTTTCGAAAAACGATTTTCTTCAGGGCGAGCTTTTGTATAATCCAATGGAACTGGCGTTTCACCACCCATGGCATAATTCAATCCTGCCCAAACATGATTTAAGAAGAGCGGTTCAGAGAACGTTTCATCCGTATGACCCATCCCAGTATAAAAAGAGCGACCGCCATCAAACTCATGATACCAGCTCATTGGATGGTCATCACCATTGTTTCCACCTTGATATGATTTCTCGTCAATCTTTACCAACACGTTGATGGTCGGATCAATTTGTTTGAAGCTGTAGAACTCATCGGTGCGCTCGAATTCATCCGGCATACCTTGTGTTGCCCAATGATTTTTTTGAACGACATAAAATTTTCCCTTCTGCACATTGCTGGGTGTAGAAGGATGATCTAAAAAGAATGCACCCGCCAGATGACCATACCATGGCCAGTTGTATTCGCAATCAGTCGCTGCGTGAATACCTACATAACCACCACCGGCTTGAATGTATCGCTCGAACTCAGCTTGTTGATCATTATTTAAAACATCACCGGTTGTATTTAAAAAAACAATAGCCCGGTATTTTTTCAGATTGGCGGTGGTGAATTGTGTTGCATCTTCCGTCATATCAACAGCAAAGCCTTTTTCTTTTGCCAT
>DAIQPD010000041.1:0-27990 GCA_036787535.1 Chryseolinea sp. | reverse complement strand
TATCCAGCAACGGTGGTACCTTAAGCATTCCATAAAGCACAATACCCGAAAGGAGTACTTCAGGTTCCCAACTTCGCAGTTGCAATTCTTCGAGCCACGATGGATTTTCTTTTTCCGGAATCATTGGTGATATTTTATGTATTCAAAATAGAAGGAATTTTAATCAGGTGCAAACCTCCTATGAAGGTAGCATGTACTACAACAGTGTAGTCAAATCCTTCGCAATTGCTTCTCGCGAATACTTTTTAAATCCTTGCGGTTGTGCAATTGCAGAGTTTGAATTTTTCCATTGCTCAAAAGTCAGTAGTAAAACTTGCTTTATTTTTGCATGATCTGATCCTTCAATCATTTGTCCAGCTCCAGATTGATTGAGTAGTGCAGCAGCATCTCCATTCTCCGGACCTGTGCCGAGAATTGGTAAACCCGTAGCGAGATATTCGAATAATTTTCCCGGCATGTATCCTTCTGCATCTTTATATCCCGTAAGGATGATCAATAACAAAGCAGACTCACCATATAAGGTAATCAGATCATGATGCGGAACAGTTTTAGTAAACGAAGTAACAGACGACAATAAAGATGACTGAGCGATGAATTCTTTTACCTGCGGATGCACCTCCCCTACAAAGTCCAGTTGAACAGAAGTTTGAAAATCAGAATTCTGTTTCATCATTTGTTCAAGCGCTGTTAAAAAAGGTATCGGATCACACTTCTCGTTAATAATTCCTGCATGACGAATAACAAACTTGTTCGGTCGTTTGATGACCAGATGCTTGAAATCATCTTCATCGTAACCATTGGTGAGCAACGTTACTTTTCTATCCGATAGCTTTTCAAACTGACGCATATAAAAAGGTGTAATGGTTATTACCCGATTCGCCTGCTGCAATACCTTTAGCTCTAGCTTACGATGAAACTTGCGCGCAATGCTACCTACATTTAAACTGTCCAACAATCCCCACTCACTCCAGGGATCGCGAAAATCGGCAAGCCACTTCAGAGAAGGATTTTTCTGTTTTAATTTCAAACCAATCAAATGAATACTGTGAGGTGGACCTGTAGTAATGATGGTTTTAATTTCATTATCGCGAATAAAATCGTGTAGGAATTTTACGGATGGCTTCACCCAAAACACGCGTGGATCAGGAATAAAAAAGTTTCCACGAATCCATGTACTTATATTTTGAAAGAGTGATTTATTTTTCCCTGAAACCAAATCTGTTGGCTTCGCTGATTTCTTACTACCAAAAAGCGAAGACAGTTTAAAGAATGCATCATACGGTTCCCAAATCGGAAAACGAATTACCTCTGCTTCTTTCGGAATATCATTCAACAATGATTGATCCTGAATAGCGAACGAAGGGTTTTCTGGAGTGAATACGTAGGGAGTCCAACCAAAAGAAGGTAAGTATTTCACAAACTTCAGCCAACGCTGCACACCACTCCCTGCACTTGGTGGCCAATAGTATGCAATAATCAGAACTTTCTTTTCCATCTCATCTACCTTATTCGAATTGAGTCTTATCTCTTGAAGGAAATATTTTTGATCAATATAGCAATCTCAACTAAAGAGGTCACTCCTCCAACTAGAAAAATCATAACAACCCATATTATGCTTTTGCCTGAAAACTGCAGTGTCAATAGAAGATAGGTAGCATAACCCATCAATGGAAGTCCCAAAATTAGTTTCCAAAGAGATACCTCGGGTTTGTCTGTGTTGATTTTCAATTTTTCTTATCTAATTCTTCAAAAATTCTTTTCTTGATTTCGTCATCAGCTCCACGCTCTTTCAAATATTCAGCAATATCCAGGTATCCTTTACCACTTTTGATTTTGTTCTTAGCCTCCTCTATAAGTTCTTCTACTGTCATAACCTTATTCTATTTTGCTATCCGAGAGAGTGATTCAATTATTCCTTCAACATCAAACGGATTCATCCAAACAATTTCATCATCACGTTTAAACCAAGTGATTTGTCGTTTGGCATATCTTCTTGAATTTCGTTTCAATAACCGAATAGCTTCATCGCGATCATACCTACCTTCCATGAAATCAAATATTTCCTGATACCCTACCGTTTGAAGTGCTTGTTGGTCTTTGTACGAAAAGACATTCTTCGCCTCATCAAATAATCCATCGCGAATCATTTGATCCATTCGGTCGTCAATTCGTTTGTTTAGAACCTCCCGTGGCAACTCTAAACCAATCTTCACAATCGAAAAGGAATGTTGAAGCTTTGCTTTTTTGCGGAAGGTAGAAATGGAAAGACCGGTGCCGATCTTTACTTCCAACGCGCGTATAAGTCGATGCGGGTTTTGCTGATCGATCGTTTCAAAATGTTCCGGATCAAGGGCTCTCATTTTTTCCTGAAGCCACGCAATACCTTCTTTCTCGTAATGCTGATTTAATTCTTCACGAATCTCCTCTGCTATTTCCGGAATATTGTCAAAGCCTTCAAGAATCGCTTTTACATATAATCCAGAGCCTCCACATAAAATAAGGTAATCGTACTTTTCAAAAAGTTGATGGATGAGTTCCAAAGCATCGCGACCATATTGAGCGGCATCATATCTTTCAGTGATGGAATGACTGTTAATAAAATGATGCTTTACCGCAGCTAACTCCTCTTCATTTGGTTTTGCTGTACCGATGGTTAACTCCCTGAAAATCTGGCGCGAATCCGCTGAGATAATTTCAGTCTTAAAATGCTGAGCAAGTTTGATGGAGACAGCCGTCTTCCCGACAGCCGTAGGACCAACCACTACAATTAATTTCTTGTTCTGCATTTCCACTGAAAGTTAGTGACGATTTACAAACCCATACTACTTCACACTAAAAAACAGCACGTCATTGCGAGGAAGCGTCACGCGAAAAGCGGGACAAGCTGACGTGGCAATCCCCCAGCTATGAAATACAAAAGAACAAGTAAGTGTTTGAGAATCTGCTTTCGCTCTACGTCAGTTCGCCTCCGATTGTGTGCGCTGTAGCAAGGGGATTGCTTCGTGCCTCGCAATGACGTGCTTACTTTATCGAGCCACCATTATTGCTTGAGACTATGTTTTTGCAATAAATATTGAGTGGATATCCAGTATCTACAGTTAACATTTTTTCCTATCTTGCCGGCTGAAATTTACTCTAACCATGATCAAATATACGGTTCCGTTTCTCACTAAGTTAGAAGATATGATTGCAGAATCTGATTATACCCTTCGCTATGAAAAAGGGCATTTTAAGTCAGGATACTGTTTATTGAAAGACCAGAAGATTATTATCATCAATAAATTCTACACCACCGAAGGCAAGATTAACGCGCTGTTAGACATTCTGAAAAATGTAGCGCTTGATTCCACCCGTTTTACAGAAAAGAGTCAAAAGCTTTACGAAGAACTTACGCAACACACCGCAGCTGCTTGAAAATAACTTTTCTGGGAACCGGCACATCACAAGGCGTTCCAGTAATTGGCTGCACATGCGAAGTTTGTCGTTCGCTCGACTTTCGTGACAAACGCTTGCGCACTTCTGTTCACATTGAAATTTCCAATCAAAGTTTTGTAGTAGACACCGGTCCTGATTTTCGGCAGCAAATGTTGCGTGAAAATGTTAAGCGACTGGATGCCGTTCTCTTTACCCATGCACATCGCGATCACACCGCAGGATTAGACGATGTTCGTGCTTACAACTTCATGCAAGGGATGGATATGCCTGTGTATGGTACTCAGCCCGTTTTAGATCAGTTAAAGGTAGAATACGCTTATGCTTTCGCTGAAAAAATATATCCGGGAATTCCGCGATTAAACCTCCACGCTATTGATGAGGAAAAGTTTAAGATCAATGAAGTTGATGTAATACCTCTTCCCGTACTTCACTTAAAGATGTCGGTACTTGGTTTTCGGTTCGGAGGTTTTAGTTACATCACAGATGCGAATTTTATTCCAGATGAAACGTTTGATAGACTGAAGGGGACAGAAGTATTGGTATTGAATGCGCTTCAACAAGAGCCACACATCTCCCACTTTAATTTAAAGGAAGCGCTGGCGATGGTTGAAAAAATAAAACCCAAAAGAGCATACTTCACACACATCAGCCATAAACTTGGTTTGCATGCTGAGGTTCAGAAGAAGTTACCTGCTAATGTGTTTCTGGCGTATGATGGATTGCAGGTAACAGTTAATGGTTAATGGTTATCTGTTAATCGTGTTGGTACTTTTGAGATAATTCTTCTATTCGAGAGTTCTTCTTTAGCACTTTGAACTCTTTCACTTCAACACATCTCTAGCTCAAATCCCGCTCCTACTAATAACTATTAACCGATAACCATTAACTTTCCCTCGTGCATAACAATTACTACTTCTTCCGCCAGCTAACTCCCATACTTGGTCATACATTAAAGGACTGTGTAATTTCGGAGTGTTTTAGCCAGAATAAGGAAGAGTTGATCATCCGCTTTGAAACGAGAACCACTCCATTTTTTATCAAAGCAAGTCTGCTGGCATCCTTCTCTTGTCTCTCCTTTCCAGATAATTTTCAACGCGCACGAAAAAACAGTGTCGATCTTTTTGAAGACCTGATCGGACAGCGAGTAAATAGTATTCGTCAGTTTGAAAATGAGCGCAGTTTTGCGTTGATGCTGAACAATCAATATGCAATGCTTTTCAAAATGCACGGCAACCGGAGTAATGTGATCTTGTTGAAAGAAGGTAAATCGTTTGCACTGTTTAGAAATAATCTACCTGAAGATGAAGGACTGGTTCTGGATGAACTCGATAGAAAAATAGATTGGTCGAGGGAGTGCTTTGATTTAAACCGTGACAAGCTACAAACACATTACTTCACTTTTGGAAAACTCGTTTGGAAATACCTTGATGATGCTGGTTTTCAAAAAGCAGTACCAGATCAGCAATGGCAAGCTGTCCAGGCATTTCGGTCTGATCTTGAGCAACCAACCTACTTCATCATTGAGTTAAATGACAAACTTTACTTATCGCTTATGCGAATGGGTAAGGTAATAAAAGAGTTCAGTGATCCTGTGAAAGCAATAAACGAATTCTTCCATACCTACACTCATCATCAGGCTCTTTCAAAAGAAAAGTTGACAGCCTTATCAGCGTTAAAATCAAAACTGCATTCAGGTGAACTGTATTGCAAAAAGACAAGCAACAAACTCAACGAGTTAGAAAATAATAACAATTATAAAATCTGGGCCGATTTAATTATGGCAAACCTTCACGTCATAAAATCGGGAGAAGAAAAGGTAATGCTGCAAGATTTTTATCAGGAAAATCATCTTATTGAGATAAAAATCAAACGCGATTTGAGTCCACAGAAAAACGCAGAGGTGTTTTATCGCAAATCAAAAAATCAGCAACAAGAGTTGGATCGTTTAAATCAATCTATCGAGACGAAGCAAAAAGAAATCGAAAAAATAAAAGAGCAAATCCAAAAACTAGAGAACACAGAAGACTTAAAGGGCATTCGCAACCTCTCAACATTATTCGGATTAAATGCTAGTGTCGAAAAACAAGCTACCCCATTACCCTATCACGAATTTGAATTTCAAGGTTTTAAAATCTGGGTGGGCAGGAATGCCCAAAGCAACGATACCTTAACGTTAAAACACAGTTATAAAGAAGACTTGTGGCTTCACGCCAAAGATGTAGCAGGGTCACATGTGTTAATAAAACATCGATCAGGAAAAGAATTTCCAAAAGAGGTAATTGAGCGGGCAGCTCAACTCGCGGCTTATAATTCAAAACGAAAAACAGAATCGTTATGTCCCGTCTCGGTCACGCAGAAAAAGTTTGTTCGAAAGAGAAAAGGGGACCCGGCAGGAACTGTGGTGGTGGAAAGAGAAGAGGTAATTATGGTTGAACCGAAGTTGGTGATCGGTGATCAGTAAACGGTAATCGGTAATCAGTCAAACGAAGACCGATTACCGATTACCTGTATTGCTACTTGACTTCGTGTACCTTGATCATGTTCGAACGACCACGATCCTGAATTGGCATACTGGCCAGAATAATAAATACATCACCTGATTTTACGTGCCCATCACGCTTCAGGATTACCTCAACATCTGCAATAGTAGCATCGGTTGATTCACCCTTATCATAATGATACGCTTGTGTTGCCCACACCAAACTCATGGTGTTGATAATAGACTTGTTACTTGTGAAGGAGAAAATATTAGCGTTCGGTCTGTGCGATGCTGCTTTGTAGGCACTGTATCCCAGTTGGGTCATACCAACAATGGCTTTTGCATTAACATCTTTAGCGAGTTTGCAGGCCGTAAGAATCAAACTGTCATTAAAGAAGTTCGGAGCTTTCGGATCAAGCTCACGGAATTTATAGAAAATATCACCTTTACTTTCAACCGATCCAATGGTTCTCACCATACTTCTGATTACTTCAACCGGATATTTACCTGCAGCCGTTTCAGCAGAAAGCATTAGCGCATCAGCACCATCCATAACCGCATTCGCCACATCGTTTGTTTCTGCACGGGTTGGCCTTGGATTTTCAATCATACTCTCCATCATTTGAGTAGCAACAATAACTGGTTTTCCAAGTTTGTTGCATTTCTCAATCAATCCTTTCTGCACCATAGGTACATCTTCCATCATAATCTCTACTCCTAAATCTCCACGGGCCACCATAATGGCATCTGTTTCAGCAAGAATACCATCAATGTTTTCCAACGCTTCTGGCTTTTCGATCTTGGCTACAATTCGCGTGGTTGATTTCTCTGTGTTTAGGATTTCTCTCAGGCTTAAAATATCCTGTGCCTTACGCACAAATGATAAAGCCACCCAATCCAAATTTTGCTTGAGTCCGAAATACAAATCAGCCAAATCTTTCTCCGTTAAAGAAGGTGCTGATACTTTTGTATTCGGAAGATTGATACCCTTTCTTGGTTTTAATGGGCCGCCATATACTACAGTACAAAGCACATTAATACCTTCCACTTTCTTTACTTTCAATTCAATTTTCCCATCATCGATCAAAATCATATCGCCAATCTTTACGTCTTTTGGCAGATTCTCGTAAGAGGTACTTACTAACTCGCTGTTTCCTAAAACTTGTTTTGTAGTGATTGTAATATCGTCACCCGCTTTAATTTCGATGCCAGGCTGCATATCGTTAACACGGATTTTAGGGCCTTGTAAATCCTGAAGCAAAGCCACCTTCGTACCCATCTCAGCATTTAATTCGCGAACGAAATTGATCACTTTAAGGTGATCTTCATGAGATCCATGAGAGAAATTTAAGCGAAATACATCTACACCTTCTTTCACGAGGGCGCGAAGCATTTCTTTATTATTAGATGCCGGGCCAACGGTGGCCACAATCTTTGTCTTGTTGTAGGAAACTCTTTCTTGCATAGTGTTTAATGATAAATCAATTACGTTCAGTTGTTTTTAAGGATAGAATAGCGCGATTAGAAAACAAAATTAGATTTGGATTTCAGCTTGTCAACCGGAATAGAAGAAATCAATTGAGCCGAAGGTATTCTTTTTAATTCGTCAAGTAGCGGTTCGCGCAAGATATGCTCTTTCATGTCCGCCAAAATTATAAAATCAAAGTGAGGAAATTCAGGTGTCAAAAAATACTTTCCGGAATCTCCATCAACAGGCTTGTTTTTAAAGAGTTTCAATCGATTGATCTCAGTTTCGTGGGCATAAAAAGAAAAACTTTTTTCCTCATTATTTTTAAATCCAACCACCAAATCCGGTTGTTTTACCAACTGAACACCCAATTCCTGATTAATCTCCCAAGCCAGTTTATAGCCCTTAACAGTGGCAATAACCCCGAATAATTCAAAATCGAATTGATAGTCAATGATTAGCTTACTCTTCTTCATTTTGAATTTAAGGTATTGTCACACGCAATTGGTGAAGATCAAAAAAGTTTGACAATATTGTGGCAAATCTCTTTATTTGCACTGATTTTTAAATCATTAAACCTTAAAAACATGTCTGAAATTGCACAAAAAGTAAAACAGATCATCATCGAGAAACTTGGTGTTGAAGAATCTGAAGTTACTCCTGAAGCGAGCTTTACTAACGATCTTGGCGCTGACTCTCTTGACACTGTGGAACTTATCATGGAGTTTGAAAAAGAATTCAACATCTCTATCCCGGACGATCAAGCAGAAAATATTTCGACAGTCGGTCAGGCTATCTCTTACCTCGAGCAGAACGTAAAGAAATAGTCTAGTTTAGTACGCCCTACAAACCATACCTTTTACGCATGACAATGAAGCGAGTAGTCGTTACAGGACTTGGTGCACTTACTCCAATCGGCAATACCTTACCAGAATATTGGGAAGGTTTGAAGAACGGGAAAAGTGGTGCCGCCCCAATTACCCGCTTTGATGCAAAACTCTATAAGACCAGGTTCGCCTGCGAAGTCAAGAATTTTGATGTAGGGAACTTTATGGATCGTAAAGAAGCGCGTAAAATGGATCCATTTGCGCAATATGCCATGGTGGCGGTTGATGAGGCTATAAAAGACTCAAACCTCCCGTTAGCTGAATTAAATCCTGATCGCGTTGGTGTGATATGGGGTTCAGGTATCGGGGGGTTATTAACTTTTCAGGAGGAAGTAAAGACGTATGCTAAGGGCGATGGAACTCCACGATTCAATCCGTTCTTTATTCCGAAAATGATTCCAGATCTTAGTGCAGGCCACATCTCAATTAAGTATGGCTTTCGCGGACCCAATTTCGTAACGGTCTCTGCTTGCGCTTCTTCAACAAATGCTATTTATGATGCTTACACTTATCTACGGTTAGGTAAGGCTGACATTATTGTATCAGGTGGTTCTGAAGCAGCTGTTTGCGAAGCGGGTGTGGGTGGTTTTAACGCCATGCGTGCGCTTTCTGAGCGAAATGATTCTCCTGAAACGGCATCGCGTCCATATGATAAAGATCGTGATGGATTTGTTTTGGGTGAAGGTGCCGGAGCGTTAATACTTGAAGAATATGAACACGCTAAAAAGCGAGGTGCCAAAATATATGGAGAAATCCTGGGTGGTGGCATGTCTGCAGATGCTTATCATATTACAGCTCCACATCCTGAAGGCGCTGGCATTACGAAAGTAATGTTTGATGCATTGGAAGAAGCGGGCTTAAAGACCAGTGACGTTGATTATGTAAATACACATGGAACTTCTACTCCGTTGGGTGATATTGGCGAAATCAAAGCCATTCAAAAAGTATTTGGAGAGCATGCTTACAAACTGAACATCAGTTCCACTAAATCCATGACCGGACATTTACTGGGTGCAGCAGGAGCTATTGAAAGCATAGCGTGTTTAATGGCGATCAATCAATCGATCATTCCTCCAACCATCAACCACTTTGTTGACGATCCTGAATTGGATCCAAAACTAAACCTCACTTTTAACAAATCACAAAACCGCGAAGTGAAGATCGCACTTTGTAATACGTTTGGTTTTGGAGGTCACAATTTCTCCATCATTCTGGGTAAAGTCTAAAGAAGTTAATGGTTATCGGTTAATAGTTAATTGACTTAGTCAATTTGACGCGCCATTCTGTATTTACTATTAACCATTCACTATTAACAATTAACTTCTTAATTTGCATTCGGTTAATCACGATATTCACAAAACTTGGTCTGGAAAATCCTTAAACTTCCAAAGGGAAAAACAACAAGCGATAAAAAGCTAGTGCAGGCAATTCAAAATTTTGCCGGCTTCACTCCCTCCAATCTGGAACTTTACAAACTGGCTACAGTTCACTCCTCCATTGCAAAAGAAAACGGACAAGGATATAAAGAATCAAACGAGCGTCTCGAATATCTTGGTGATGCCATCTTAGGTGCCGCTGTTGCGGATTACCTGTTCAAAAAATTTCCTTTCAAGTCAGAAGGGTTTCTGACTGAAATCCGATCACGAATTGTAAACCGCGAAGCACTCAATCTGCTGGCTCGCAAAATTGGAATTGCCAATATTGTTCAATTCGATCCAAAGAATGCCAACCTTCAGCAAGTCATCTTAGGGAATACCTTAGAAGCTATTGTTGGCGCTGTGTATTTAGACAAAGGGTATATACGGACTAAAAAATTTGTGATTGATAAACTCATCGGTCCCCATTATAATGTAGATGAACTTGTTAACTCAGAATCGAATTATAAGAGTAAGCTTATTGAGTGGGCACAATCTGAAGGGAAAGAAATCCGATTCGATATTGTTGACATTAAGAAAAATCGCAATCAGAAAGAATTTGCAGCACAAGTAATGGTTGATAGTGAACCAAAAGGTTTGGGCTATGGAAATAGCAAGAAAAAAGCAGAACAGGATGCGGCTTTAAAAACCTGTGAAATGCTGAACTTGTTAAGTGACTAATAGAAAAAGGGTTGCCGGTTTCCAGTCATCGGCAACTTGCAACCCTCAAATTTTTAATCCACACGTGAGAACGATAAAACTAGCAGGCGCAACCGTTAATCAAATTCCATTTCATTGGAAGAATAATAGAACCAATATTCTGGAGGCAATTGATGCCGCTAAAAAAGAAAATACAAAACTGCTTTGTCTTCCTGAGCTATGTATTACTGGCTACGGATGTGAAGATACTTTTCTTAGCGATTGGCTTTCTGAAAAAGCGTGGCAAGAACTTCAATTCATTAAAGAATTTTGCGATGATATAACCGTAAGCGTTGGCCTTCCTATTCGAATGGAAGGAATTACCTTCAATGGTGCGTGTGTTATCTCCCATAAAAAAATTCTGGGTATTACCTTAAAACAAAATTTAGCGCGCGATGGTGTTCATTACGAACCCCGCTGGTTTGATGCATGGACACCCGGAAAAGTCGTGGAGATTATTAAAGATGGTCAAAACATTCAAGTTGGTGATGTTACATATGAAGTAGAAGGTATTCGTTTTGGTTTTGAAATTTGTGAAGATGGCTGGAGAAAAGAGAAACGGCCTGGTTATAAACTTGCTGAGCGAGGAGTTGATCTGATTCTCAATCCGAGCGCAAGTCATTTTGCAATGGGTAAAAGCGAGTTGCGCGAAAGTGAAGTTGTTATTGGTGGATCGAAGGAATTTAACTGCGTTTATCTCTTCGTTAATTTATTAGGCAACGAAGCGGGACGAATGATTTATGATGGTGACATCATCATCGCACAAAACGGAAAATTATTGGCTGTTAACAAGCGACTCTCTTTCAATAATTTTTCCCTCCTATCCACTCAGATAAATTTTGATCATCCTGAAAATTCAATTGCAATACCTTCATCCGATCAAAAAGAAAAAAATGAAGAACTCATTCGCGCTGTTTCACTGGGCTTGTTTGATTACTTAAGAAAAAGTAAGGCTAATGGTTTTGTGCTTTCATTAAGCGGTGGAGCTGATTCTGCTTCTTGTGCGATTATGGTCGCTGAAATGGTAAAGCGCGGAGTTGCTGAATTAGGAATTGAGAAATTCTGTGCACAACTCAATCTACCACAAAACATAAAAGACTGGAAAGGTGCCGTTGGTGCGTTGCTTACGTGTGCGTATCAGGGCACAAATAATTCTTCAACCGAAACTTTTAATTCAGCAGAAAATCTTGCTCGCTCTATCGGTGCAACTTTTCATCATTGGAAAATTGATGAAGAGGTAAATTCATATACCACAAAAATAGAAAAGGCAATTGAGCGTAAGCTCGCCTGGGAGACAGACGATATTACGTTACAAAATATTCAAGCCCGTACGCGCTCGCCCATTATCTGGATGTTAGCAAATGTAAAACGTGCCGTATTGCTCACAACTTCAAACCGAAGTGAAGGCGATGTTGGCTACGCCACCATGGATGGTGATACCAGTGGAAGTTTTGCACCCATTGCCGGCTTAAGCAAAGTTTTTATTCTTCAATGGTTAAGATGGGCAGAGAAAGAATTGAATCATTCTGGTCTTCATGGAGTAAACAATCTGCAGCCAACAGCTGAGCTTCGTCCATTAGAACGGCATCAAACAGATGAATCGGATTTAATGCCGTATTCCGTTTTAAATGAAATTGAAACGCATGCTATCCTAAATCGTAAATCTCCTGTAGAAGTTTTTGATACGATGGTTGGAAAAGAATACGACCCGGTTCAATTAAAAGCACACATACTTAAATTCTTCAAACTCTGGGCAGCAAATCAATGGAAACGTGAGCGTCTCGCTCCTGCTTTTCACCTCGATGATTTAAATGTTGATCCACGAACCTGGTGTCGTTTTCCGATACTTTCTTCTGGCTTTGAAGACGAGTTGGCACAATTAAAAATTAGGTAAAACCGTCTTAACTTTATTCACTATTGCAATCATTGCATAATGGCTGATGTCCTTTATATTTGCCCCTTATGGCAATACTGAGTTACATCATTTGGAACGGAAATCCTGAGATCTTTTCAATTGGGCCAATTTCCCTTCGCTGGTACGGGTTATTTTTTGCGGTTTCCTTCTTAATTGGGCAGCAAATATTCTACTATATCTATAAAAAGGAAGGTAAGTCTGAAAAGGATGTAGACACCCTCACAATTGTAATGGTTCTTGCTACACTTTTAGGCGCCCGATTAGGACATGTTATTTTCTATGATCCTCAGATGTTTTTGGATGATCCTATCGGGATTTTAATTCCTATCAAGTTTAGTCCGTTTCGCCTAATTGGGTACCAAGGTCTTGCTAGTCATGGTGCCGCTTTTGGTATTCTGTTTGCCATTTGGCTTTATTCAAAATACACTTTTGGCTACTCGAAAAATACTATTGAGTCATCCGGTAAGAAAGGTGCATCTGAAAGCTCAAAAAAGAATTCAAAGGGAAGTTTCTTTACCCCAACAAAAAGATCAGGCCAATCTTTTCTTCAGGTGGTCGATCGAATCGTTATTATTGTTGCCCTTGCTGGTGCCATGATTCGCCTGGGTAATTATTTCAATTCTGAGATTATTGGCAAACCTACAGACAAACCATGGGGTGTGGTGTTCGTTGGAAATCTATCAGAAGAAATAAAGGATAAAAGAGTAGACCGTGAGAATATTATTGAATCGGTTGAATACATTAAAAATGATTCGTTGCCCGCGAAAAGCGATGGCCGTAAACCAATATCCATTTACATATTCTTTAAGCAAGGCACTTCCGAGCAGCAGGTATATTCTTTTATGGATGACCAGGTAAAGAACATTCTCTATACAAAGAATAATGATTTTATAGACATTCCGCAAAATCTTCATCTTGATTATCAAACCGTACAACAAGAAAATGGCGCCACAGTAGCGCGTATAAAGACGTATGGAATTGCCCTTCATCCTTCTCAGCTTTATGAATCTATCTCTTGTGTATTTCTATTTGCATTACTCTTCTTTATCTGGGCGTATTACAAAGAGAACCTGCCTGAAGGAAGATTACTCGGTATTTTTCTTATCGTCTGCTTTGGCTTGCGCTTTTTCTATGAGTTTCTAAAAAAGAACCAGGTGTCATTTGAAGAGACCTTACCAATTAATATGGGACAGATTTTAAGCATTCCATTATTTCTGGCGGGGGTCATCATCTTATTGTTATCTTTTCGTAAAAAGGGACAACCAAACTCTTGATTTAGAAAAAGTAACGTTAAACTTGTTTGATTAGTGAGGGTCTTAGCGTTGCACCATGCTCGTATTTGTTTTCAGTTTATTCAGTTTTCTATCCAACGGAGTTAGCGAAATTCCGAAAGAAATACTTTGTGCCGACTCCGTGAAAAGACCGGCACGCACAAAAGTCGTTATGGATAGTACAGGTAAGTTCCTTACCCTTAATCGCATTTTTATTATTGGGAATAGTGTAACCCGCGACCGGATTATTCTACGGGAGCTTACCTATAAGACAGGCGATATACTTTACAGTAGCGATTTACAAGGCGTTCTGGAAGTAGATAAAAAGAAACTAATCAACACCCGATTATTCAATACTGTAGAATTAAGGATTTTGGAAATTGAAGACAATCGGTTTGATCTGTTGATCGATGTAAACGAACGATGGTACACTTTTCCTTCCATAATCTTTCAACTTGCAGATCGAAACTTTAATGAATGGTGGCAAAATTACAATCACGATTTTTCGAGGGTTAACTATGGAGTAAAGCTTTATCAATACAACATGAGAGGCCGAAACGAGACCCTTCGGTTTGCTGCCCAGCTTGGCTTTCAAAGAAGGTTTAGTTTAAACTACCGCTTCCCTTACATCGACAAAAATCAAAAACAAGGACTGGTCATCGACCTGGATTTTTCGGATACAAAGAATCTGGCTTACCGAACCGAAGACCATAAGCTGGTGTATCTTGAAGCAGATAACATTCAAAAGTCCTCACAGGCAGGTGGCGTTACCTATACCTATCGCAAATCATTTTACGAATCACATGCGCTTCGAGTTGATTACAGAAGAAGTAAAGTTTCGGAAAGAGTAATTGACAGTAATGCCAATTATTTTGGCAGTGAAGCACAGCAACAGCAATACCTATCTGCTTCATATGGCTTTACATCTGATCATCGTGATTATGTTGGGTATCCGCTAAAAGGGCATTTCTTTAATGTTGGTATAAATCAATATGGCTTTAGTTCGAATGCAGATCTTAATAAAACAGAATTAAGCGGATCATTCTCTTGGTACATTCCGTTGAAATACAATTTCAATTTATCCAATTTAACAGGCGCATACTGGAGCACTCCAAACAAACTACCGTATTCAAATTATGGTGCGCTCGGGTATCGTGGACAAATTCTGCATGGTTATGAAGTCTATGTAATTGAAGGCCCTGCATATGCGATCAATAAAACAACATTTAAGAAACAGATTTTTTCCCGCCAGTACCACTGGTCTGGCATGCCGATAGATCAATTCAGGCATATACCTATAGCCATTTATCTAAAAACGTATTTTGATATAGGGTATGTAAAAAACTATCCAAACTATACTTATGGTGCGCGTCTAACCAATAAATTCATTTATAGTGGTGGTGCTGGTATTGATTTAGTAAGCTCTTACGATATGGTTTTTCGTTTTGAATATAGTTTCAATGCAGAAGGAGATCATGGCTTTTTCTTTAATGTTAAAAAGGAATTCTAGCAGTTAATCTGAATCACGGATAACGTAAGTCTTCTTAATTTCTGCTCTCCTGATCTTCATTTAACTTTTTTCATCGAACAACATTTGCATTTAGTTTATAGAATCGTTTATCTTCATGTAACTAAAGTAACCCGTTGTGAATCGAATTATACCGTTGTCAGCTATACTGATTGCTGCTCCTCTATTATTGCCAGCTCAAAGCTCCTCCACTCTAATCGGTGCCCGCGCAAGCGGAATGGGCTATACATCGTCTTGTTTAACAGACGAGTGGGCAATCTTTAATAATGTAGCCGGCCTGGCTAAAGTCAAGCAACTTGCCGCAGGCTTTAGCTATGATGCTCAGGTTAATTTTAAGAATTTTAATAGAATGGCTGCCGTTTTGGCTATACCAACAAAGATTGGTGTTGGCGGCATTGGCCTCTATCGTTTTGGAGATGCGTTGTACAATGAACAAATAGTAAGTGGTGGCTTTGCCAATAGTTTCGGTCTTGCATCTATAGGAGTAAACTTTAGCTATATACAATACAATACCGAAGGGTTTGGCCGGAAAGATGCTTTCACAATAAGTGCCGGAGGTATTGCGCAGATTACTCCCATCATAGCAGTGGGTGCATGCATTACCAATATCAACCAACCTAAATTATCGAGTGACGATCCGGAACGCTTACCCACCCTACTCACACTAGGCGTCCAATTTAAAACAACCGATAAATTAAACATTGCCACCGAAATCAGAAAAGACTTAGACTATGATGCTACATGGAAGATTGGTATTGAATACAATTTCACACCGAAGTTTGCATTTCGTACAGGCGTTAATGTTAATCCCAATACAGGTTTTATTGGTTTTGGTTTTAAATCAAAAAAACTCAGTATAGATTATGCGTATGCTCATTCGCTAGATATTGGAGGAAAGCATCAAGCAACCGTTGGATATCAATTCAAATCGAAATGAAACTTACCTTTCAATCAAATTCATCCGTTTACCTGATCATTCCACTTTGTGTTACCTGTTTTCATTTTGCGAAAGCTCAGGAATATCCCCGAAAGGAAATAAACCTCACTGAAATTGCCGATGAACTTTATGGCTTTCAAGATCTTGATTTGAATTATGAAGAGCTCTACGAAAACTTAGTACAACTTCTGGCCGAACCATTCGATCTGAACAAGGTAAATGCAGAAGAACTACGTTTTCTAAAAGTATTATCAGAATCGCAATTGAAAAATCTTATTAGCTATCGAAATGAAAATGGGAATTTTATTTCAGTCTATGAACTTCAGGCTGTTCCTGAATTTGATTTGACTACACTTTATAAACTCATTCCGTTCATTAAGGTCAGTGATCAAGGATCAACTTTGAATACTCGGTTTTTAAAAAGAATACCAAATGAAGGCGATCATTACATTGTTCTCCGATATGAGAGAACGCTTCAGGAGAAGAAAGGCTTCTCATCAGAGGTAAGTGATGATCAAAAATTCTTAGGCTCACCCGACAAATTTTATACTCGTTTCCGTTCAAGCAAACCGGGTGATTTTAGTTTTGGTTTTACATTTGAAAAAGATGCTGGCGAGCAGGTAAACTGGAATACCTCTAAAAAGATGTATGGGATGGATTACCTATCCTTCCATGCTCAAGTCCAAAACAAGGGTAGAATAAAAAATCTAATTATTGGTGATTACCAAAATCAATTCGGACAAGGTCTTATGCTTGGAGGTATGTTCGGCATGGGAAAAGGTGGCGAGACCATTACCACTACACGAAGAAGTAATATTGGTGTACTACCTTACGCATCGGTTTATGAAGCTGGCTACCTGAGAGGTGCTGCTACTACAGTAAAATTATCAAAGCATATTTTCGTTACCGGATTTTATTCAAACGCTAATCGGGATGCTCGTCTTATCAATGAGGATAACGATGAAACCATCTCATCATTTCAACAAACCGGCTTACATCGAAATAAAAATGAGTTAGCCACTCGGAAAACAATAAACGAACAGAACTATGGCGCTATTCTTCAATTGAATCATCGTCAATTTGATGCCGGCATTATGTTTAATCAGGTAACATTTTCATCATCCGTATTGCGGCAGCCAACAGCATACAATCAATTTGCTTTTAACGGAATTCAAAATCAAAATCTTGGTGTATACCTTAATTATACATTTCAAAACATTACGTTCTTTAGCGAGTTTGTTAGCTCCATTGAAAGAGGATACGCGCGTCTTGGAGGAATACTATGGAGCCTCACGCCCAAGCTTGATATTTCGATTGTAAACCGGAAGTATGATCGAAATTATTTCTCATTTCACGCCAATGGCTTTGCTGAAAGCAGTGTAACTCAAAATGAAAGTGGAAGCTATTGGGGTTGGAAATATCGTTTCAATAAACGATTTAGTGCAGTAGGATATATTGATTTCTTTAAATTCCCCTGGTTGAAATACCGAAGTTACGCCCCCTCAAATGGGCATGAATGGCTTTTGCGATTTACCTATCAACCATCAAAAACCACCGCTATTTTTATTCAGGCCCGGGAAGAATCCAAACAGCGAAATCTTTCAAAGGATATTAACTTATACAAAACGGGGTTAGGCAAAAAATATAACTACTGCATCAATTTCGATTATGGGATTGGAAGGAAAGTAAAATTAAAATCACGGGCACAGTTTAGCACGTTCGAAATAAATAATCATACAACGCATGGCCTTACATTGTTACAAGATGTTTCAATCGACCTGGGCAAGTTCGGAATCACAGCACGGTATTCGCAGTTTGATACAGATGACTATGACAACCGGCAATATGTTTATGAACGTGATGTGTGGCTTGCCTATTCATTGCCAGCATACGATGGCACAGGTATTCGCAGTTTGCTTATGATGGAATTTAAAGCCACACGCCAGCTTACCTTCTGGCTTCGTTACACCCATACTCGCTTTACAGATCGGGATCAGATCGGAACAGGCGTTGATGCTATCGATGGAAATATTCGAAACGATATTAAATTCCAGATGAGGTTAAAATTCTAACCGCTCCCAAAGGCTTAGGGAATTAACCCTGCCCAATACCGATTCACCATTTCGGGCATTTAAAATAGCCGAAAGGGTTACAACCAAGTTTAAGCTCATATTAACCCAAACAAACCCAGAAAGCCCGATCCTATTTTGATTTTTGTATTTTTAGCCACATATTCGCAACTATAACTCTTGTAAACATGAAGCATTTATCACGGATTTTATCACTACTTATACTCGTTAGCGCAGGTTTATTCTTAGCCAATTGTGGTGGAAGCGACCCTAAGCCGAAATCGGATGAAGAGGTTCAATTGGGTAAACTCTCCGGCACATGGGGAGAATTGGTCAGCGCAGAATTAGATGGAGTTGAAAGAAAGGATGATTTTCCTGGGCTTAAATTAAAAATATCTGGCCTTTTTGAAGCTAATGGTGATTATGATTATGATTTCATTGCAGGGACTCGTCCAACGCCTAGTCCTTGGCCAAAGGCTGATAAATGGAGTTTTGGAAGTGATGTTAACTCAAAGATTATTAGAAAACCAGATGATCTTATTGTAAGCTACGTTGTAGATGATACGCAATTAACCTTATCACTTGACTGTCCATCGGGTGGTTGTGATTTTGCAGGTGGGCGTGTTGGATCAAATTCTGGTACATGGGTTTTCGTTTTTAACAAGTGATATTTTATAATCTATAAAACAGAAAAGGCCTCCCTCGAGGCCTTTTTTATTTTAATACTACTATGCTAATCCCATCACCTCCCCTGTCGGCATGCTCGTCTTTTATGGAGGCTACTTCTTTGTATCGTTTTAGATAATCGCGAATTACCTTTCGCAAAACGCCTTCTCCTTTTCCGTGAATGATTTTTAATTCTCCCTGGCTAAGGAGAATTGCCGTATCAATAAATTGCTCCATGATGGTGATGATTTCATCTACGCGTTTGCCCCTTACGTCTAAGATTGGATTAAAATTAATCCGCTTTTCCAAAACATTAACACCAACGGATCGTAGTCTTGTATTGATTTCCTTTTCAACTGTAGTCGTTATTCTTTCAAGCTTATCAAGTTTGGTTAGGGATTTAATTTCCCCGAATTGAACAGTGGCATTTTTACCTTGAATGGAAAGTATAAATCCACTACTGTCTTGTCCAATAATCCGAACCCGGTCGCCTTCTTTAAACTGAACCGTTGGCTTTGCTACCTGTTCTGGTTTCTGTCCAACACGTTCGCTTAATGATTTTAGATTTTCGCGTACCTTAATGGTCTCCTTTTTCTCAGCCTTGTTTTCACGAATGTGACGGATCGTCTTTTCGATTTCTTTGTTCGTATCCTTCAGTATGCGAGAGGCTTCTTCCTTTGCCTTGGTGATGATTTCCTTTTTTCGCGTCTCCAAGTCGGTTGATAGCGATTTGTATTTATCCAACGAGATTTTCAAATCGACATCGCGCATTTCCATTCGCTTTACCTTCTCACTTAATTCCTGTCGCTCACGCTCAAGTGAACGCACTAAGCTTTCAAAGCCTGCAAGGTCCTTACCTACCAATTTTTCTGCCTGAAGCAAAGTCTCCTGCGGTAGACCTGTCTTTCGTGCGATCTCCAGGGCAAATGAACTCCCGGGCTTACCTATATCAAGAACATAAAGCGGCTCTAATTTCTGATCGTCAAAACGCATGGCCGCATTGCGAATACCTTGATGCTGCCCGGCAAAGAGTTTTAAATTATAATAGTGTGTTGTGGCAATGCCCCACACTTTTTTCTTTACCAAAAAATCAAGGATGGATTCCGCGATAGCGCCACCAAAATTCGGATCGGTGCCCGAACCCAACTCATCCATCAACACCAATGATTTGTCGGATGCCGATTGCATAAACACGTTCATGTTACGCAAGTGACTGCTATAGGTACTCAAATCATTCTCGATAGATTGTTGGTCGCCAATGTCGAGAAATATATCCTGGAAAATTCCAACGCGAGATCGGTCTGAAACCGGAATCAGCAAGCCACATTGCACCATGTATTGAATAAGACCTACCGTTTTTAAACAAACAGATTTACCTCCCGCATTCGGTCCTGAAACCAACAACATTCTGTCTTGCGGATTCAACTCAACCGAAAGCGGAATAACATCTCGCTTGCCTTTCAAGCTTAGATACAACAACGGATGCTTTGCATTGTACCAAGTCAGTTCTGGCTTTCGCTCCAGGATAGGTAAGTCGGCTTGTATGTCAATTGAAAATTTTGCTTTAGCCCGAATAAAATCAAGTTGTGCCAAAAATTGAAAAGCTGTTTGCAACGCTGGAGTTTCAATTCTCAAAGCATCTGTCAGTTCTTTTAAGATTCGAATTACTTCTCGTTTCTCTGCATGTTCAAGATCGCGAATCTCATTGTTGGCATCCAGCATTTCTGTGGGTTCCAAAAAAACGGTTTGCCCTGTGGCTGATTCGTCCAGAATAAATCCTTTGAGTTTGCGTTTGCTCTCGGCCTGGATAGGTATTACCAATCGTCCATCGCGAATAGTAGGCAAAGCTCCTTCAGGCACCCACTTCTCCTCCACTGCTTTTCTGAAAATTTGATCCGCCAGTTTACGCAGCCGAATTTGTTCATCGCGTAATTTCTTTCTTACCTGTGCTAAGGTTTGACTGGCCGAATCTTTTACCTGTGCCTTGTCATCAATTTTTGAAAGGATGAGTTGCCGTAAGGTATTGGTAAGCGCCACTGGCTCAGCAAGGCGATACAGTTCAGGATAAATTTCTTTCGCCTTATCAAGAAAATGTTTGCACGATTGAATGGTTTCAAGAGCGTACGCAAATTTCAAAAACTCGTCCGTTTCCAACCAATTACCTTCCAATCGAATGCGACTGAACCAATCAGATGGATCATAGAAATGCTGAGCAGGAAAGGTCTCTCCTTTTTCAAAAATTTGTTTAAACTCAAGATTTTGTTTCAGAAGAATGGCAATAAAATCCGCGTTCACACTAAACGACATTTTATCTACCCATGCTTCTCCGGCAGATGACAGGCAATATTGTTTCAACTTCGTTCGAATCTGATCGAAGCCAAGTTTACTTTCAAACACGGGAGGGTAAATCATTGGTCAGTTGACTGGGACGTTATCCGTTGCTCACGCAAATTTAGGGAGTCTACTATAGCAGTATAAATCGCCTCCATTTCTTTTGGATGCGCCAGGTAATAATCAAACGACTTTTTCAAAACTGAATCCTGAACGTTATGCGACTCTAATACCTTAGCATTAAGCTTCTTAAAAATAAATTCAGAAGAATCTTGCTTGGTGGTAATGAAGGTAGATTTTTGTTCAGCAATATAAATATCCATGAGTGTACTCACCATCTCGGCTTGACTGAGTACTTTCTCACTTTTCTCCTCTTTTCCGCCACATGACACCTCGAGAAAAAGAGAAACAAGAAGAATAAAATAATAAACCAACCGCTTCACCTGCATACCGTCCTTATGACAATTTTAAAGGGGCAAAATAATCATAATTGTTCTATTTTTGCGCGAGTTCGAGTTAATGGTTAAAGACTCTCAACTCCAAGTGTCAATTAACCGATAACGGATAACCGATAACTGACTTGAAGGAGCTTTTAAAGAAATTGCGCAAATACGAAATTCAGATCCGCAAGGTGATTAACAGTCACATGCAGGGTGATTTCCATTCTATCTTTAAAGGATCGGGACTGGAATTTGATGACGTGCGTCCGTATCAATATGGCGATGACATTCGAACGATTGATTGGAATGTATCCGCCAAAGGGCATGGCATGTTCGTAAAGACTTTTAAAGAAGAAAAAGAACAAACCGTTTTCTTTATACTGGATGTAAGCGCTTCGGAAGACATCGGTAATACTGGCAGAACGAAGGGAGACATTGGAAAAGAAATCTGTGGCGTGCTCGCTCTTTCGGCTGCTAAAGAATCAAGTCATTTGGGATTGATTTGTTTCTCAGATGTGAAAGAGAAATACATGAAGCCAACGAAAGGACATTCACAGGCTTATGAAATTATCAGCACGATAACGAAGCTCGAACCAAAATCATTAAAGACGAATCTCACCAAGGCCATTGCCTTTGCCTTAAATGCCATAAAACGAAGAAGTGTTATCATTCTGGTTTCTGATTTTATCGATGAAGGCTATTTTCAAAATCTAAAAGCATTAGCCCGCAGACATGACCTTGTGGTAATCCACATCAGTGATAAACGCGAAAGCAGATTACCTAAGCTTGGTATTATTCCAATACTGGATAAAGAATCGCAAAAGACATTATGGATTAATACTTCCTTTGGCGATTTTCGAAAAAAGATAAGTACAGGTCATGATGAACGTAAAAAAGAGCTGGCTACCTTTAGCCGAAAACATGAAATCAATTTTATTTCGTTAGATACTGACGATGATTATGTACCCAAGCTTCTCCGGTTATTTAAAGTCAGAAACAGATCGTTAAAAACGACCTAGCAAATGAATGTGATGCGCATATTTTTGACTTTGTTTTTCTTCTTGCTTGTGTCCATCACATCTGTTTGTGCACAAGATGTTACGGTAAGGGGCGGCTTTTTTTTAGATAGTTTACAGATTGGCGAGCCATCTGGTTATTATCTTTCGGCTACCTATCCCAGCACTGAAAATATTTTATTCCCTGACTCAACATTCAATTTCGCACCATTTGAGTGGGGACGAAAAAAATACTTCACCACCGAAACCACCGATGGAAGGAGCTACGACAGCGTGGTGTATTACCTTTCTACATTTGAACTGGATGAAATTCAAACCTTAAGCCTTCCAGTTTTTCAGCTTAACCCAAAAGACTGTACAACCTTTGAATCCAATCGCGATAGCATCAGGTTAATTTTATTAGCGACCAATATTCCAGATACGGTTTCCATGCAAACCCTTCCATTAAAAGCAAGCGTTGCTTACCAAAACGTTCCTTACGATTTTAACTACCTGATACTCCTCATCGTTCTTTCTGTTCTGATTGTAATTCTGGCGTTAGTATGGATTTTCTTTGGAAAAAAAATCAGAAGACACTTCCGCATGAAACGTCTTCAAAAAGCACATCACCAATTTCTGGAGATATTTTCTTCCAATATTGAAAGTGTTCAGGCAGCCTTTTCTCCTGCCACAGCCGAAAGCACATTATCGTTTTGGAAAAAATACATGGAACGGCTGGAAGCCCGGCCCTACACCAAACTAACGACCAGCGAAATGATTCGTTTACTAAAAGATGAAGTGCTCAAAAAAAACCTGCACGCTGTTGATAGTGCAATTTATGGACACAATACATCGGTGGTAGAATCGCTTGAAAGTTTAAAGGTATTTGCCAATGAGCGTTTTTCTAAAAAACTGGAGGAGATAAAGCATGGATAATAATCTTTTTCCGTGGTATTCACTGGAGTGGTTCACACCCGCAACACTTCGCGCCTTTAGCTGGGAGCATACGCTTTATCTCTATCTGCTCATTGCAGTACCGATCGTATTCCTTGTTCGGTGGCTTACGCGATATCGCTTTAATCAGAAATTACCAGTTGCAGTAACACAAAAAGAATTGCGCGTTTCTGCTGTTAACATGATTCGCTTTATCCCTGATTTTTTTCTGATACTGGTGTTGATGCTAGCATTGGTAGCACTTGCACGTCCTCAATTGTCAAATGAAAAAACAGAACAGTGGACAGAAGGTATTGACATTATGCTGGCGCTCGACATTTCGAAATCAATGGCATTCGAGGATTTTGCCCCAAATCGATTAGAGGCAGCAAAAAAAGTGGCACTTCAATTTGTGAGCGGCAGAATTCAAGATCGGATTGGACTGGTGGTTTTTGCTGGCGATGCGTTTTCGCTTACACCGCTCACAACAGATTATGATTTACTAAAATCCTATTTGAATGAAATCAATTTTGATATGATTGAAACCCCACGCACAGCAATAGGTAGTGCCATGGCCGTTGTTACCAATCGCATGCGCGAATCAGAGGCAAAGTCAAAAGTATGCATACTGCTAAGCGATGGTGATAACAATGGCGGTAATATCGACCCCATTACCGCGGCTGAACTTGCGGCTGCTTTCAATATTAAAATTTACACCATCATTGTTGGACGAGAAGGTAAAGTGCCCATGGGAAAAGATTTTTTTGGAAATGTTCAGCTTTTTGAAAACACAGTAAATGAAAGTACCATGCGCAAACTCGCGGATATTGGTGGTGGCGAATTTTTCAGAGCAACAGATAACAAGGCACTGGTCAGTGTTTTCGCCAAGATTGATCAATATGAAAAAGCCGAAATTAAAGAGACACGATTTAAAGACACATCCGATTTTTACTATATCTATTTGCAATGGTCTATGGCTTTCTTTGTACTCTGGCTGTTACTGAAGTCTACCTTTATGAGCAACGTACTTCAAGACTAGCAGTTAGACTTTAGACGCAAGACTTTAGACTTTTAGTTTTAAGCTTTGAACTTCATTTATATCACTCCCCTCTCACTCCCATTCCCCAAACCTTGAACTTTGAACCTTGAACTTCAAACCATTCTAGTAATCGATTTCCAATGGTCTTTGTATTATCTTTTTGTGCAGAAAAGTTACTCCTGGAAAATACCAAGGGCGTTTTTGGGCAAGTTTAAGAGCTGAGAATGCCAGAAGCGGGCGAAGTTGAAAGAACATACTTGTCCGATGGAAAACGATTATCCTTGGCTTTAAAAAGCATGTTGCAAAGATTCCGAAATTATGACAATATTGCACCACTTTTATCAAAACCCCAGTATGCCGAAATGAAGAGTTACCGTGAGCTAATTGAGCAGACCTTTGAGTTCCCTCAGAAAGAATTTAAAGTTCGCGAACACGAATTATTGTTCAACGATGTGCCCCTGATGGATATTATCAAGCAGTATGGCACCCCACTCAAACTCACCTACCTTCCGCGCATAAGCGAAAACGTCAAGTTTGTTCAGGAAACATTCATCAACGCGCTGGAGAAATTCAGATACAAAGGAGATTATACCTATTGTTATTGCACCAAGTCTTCTCACTTTTCCTTTGTGATGGAGGAAGCCCTGAAGAATAAGAATGTCCACATGGAAACTTCTTCTTCTTTTGATATTCCAATTGTTCGATCATTGTTTAACAGCGGCAAGATTTCAAAGGATACCTATATTCTTTGCAATGGATTTAAGATGCCCGCATATCGTCAATACATTAGTGAGCTCTTGAATGACGGTTTCAAAAACTGCGTTCCGATACTGGATAACTTAGGTGAGATTGATTTCTACGAAGAGAATGTAAAGACACCTTACCGTGTAGGTATTCGTGTTGCCGCAGACGAAGAACCTAAATTTGAATTTTATACTTCACGTTTGGGTATTCGATACAATGACATCAACGCGTTCTACAAAGACAAGATTGAAAAGAGTGATAAGGCAGAGCTGAAGATGTTGCATTTCTTTATCAACACCGGCATAAAAGACACAGCTTACTACTGGAGCGAATTGAGTCGCTTCGTCTTCAAATATTGTGAATTAAAAAAAATCTGTCCTACCCTTGATTCAATTGATATTGGTGGCGGCTTCCCGATTAAAACATCGCTTACCTTTCATTACGATTATAAGTACATGATTGAACAAATCGTGGAAAATATCAAATGGATTTGCGATAAGAACAACGTACCTGTACCTAACATATTTACAGAGTTTGGAAGCTACACTGTTGGTGAAAGCGGTGCTGTGTTGTATTCTCTAATCGATCAAAAATTACAAAACGATAAAGAACTCTGGTACATGATTGATGGGTCGTTCATCACCCATCTTCCAGATGCCTGGGGTATGAATCAGAAATACATTCTGTTAGCCCTCAACAAGTGGGATGATCCATACCACAAAGTAAACATTGGTGGCCTTACCTGCGACAGCATGGATTATTACAATTCAGAAGCGCATACAGGAGAAGTATTCTTACCAATGATAAACGATGAAGAAAATCTATATGTAGGGTTCTTTCATACTGGTGCTTATCAGGAATCATTGGGAGGCTATGGCGGAATTCAACATTGCTTAATACCGGCACCCAAACATGTATTGGTAGATCGCAATGAAAATGGCGAGATCACAACCTCACTTTTCGCGAATGAGCAGACAAGCGAAAGCATGTTGAAGATTCTGGGGTATTGAATTTGTTGATGGTTGTTCGATGTTTGTGGTTCACCAACAACGATCAACAAACATGGAACAACCATTTCAATACTTCCCAGTAAACCCTTTCACTTCTTTATAGTCAGCGGGCACTTCAAACAAGGAATCACTCAGAGATTCTTTTTTAATCTCTGTTACCTCCATCATCATGGAACCTTCAGGCATAGTCATTTCCATTTTTAGCGGAACACCCTCTATGTCCTTGTAAAACATGGACTGATTCCCACGACCAACTTGCTGTTTGGAAAGACTCGTTAAATCCAGACCTTTAATTTCGGTTGTTGTCCAGTAGTAATTCTTCATGGTCTTTCCATTCTGTGTTATTTCGACAATCGTTTTGGTGCAGAGGTAATTCAGAACCCTGGTTGTCTCATTTGTTTTCGTAACCTTAACATCCGGTTTTGTCTGGGATGATTCTGCCATTTGATGCTGCAAAACGGTGAAGGTCTTATTGCTTCTATCTATTGAATACGATTGGTTCTTCTCCGTAAGATTCAATATCTCCATGCCTCCCATAACGCCACCTTCCATTTGTGTTAGGCTGTTAATTCCTTTTAACTTCACCATAAAAGAAGAAGGCATCATCGATCCCATAGTTCCTCCCTGAGCCATCTTCATTGCCTTTTCCATCTGAGCCTTCATCTGAGGATTCGCTTCCATCATGGCCTTAAATTGAGGGTCATTCATTTGCTTTTCCATCTCCTTCATCTTCGCTTGCGTGGCCGGATCATTTAGTTTCGTCTGGGTCTCCTCCATTCTCTTTTTGGCGACCGGATCTGTTACCTCCATTTTCATGGAATACTTTATAGTCCCTTCAAAGGAGCTTTGAGCAAGACACGTATAGGTAAAAAACAGGCAGGCAATTAGAATTTGGGGCTTCATAGAAATGCTGTTTAGTGGACAGGGGTTAAAATTATCGGAATATTCCTTTCATTCAATTAATAATTGCGAGATTAAATCGACTTGCCAACCGGATCAATTGGAAATTTTGCAGACAATCAAAGGCATTGTGTCTAAATAAATCATGGTCTCGACAAACTAACAATTGATTAACCTTTATCTTTTTCTAGTTTTGCTTCAATCCCAAAATCGTGAGCAACGCTATCGTCATTATTCCCACTTATAAGGAGCGCGAAAATATCCGCGCCATAATCGATACTGCGTTTGCTTTGCCTAAGGATTTTCATATTCTGATTGTGGACGATAATTCGCCCGATGGGACAGGCGAAATTGTGGAAGAACTGCAGCACCATTATAACCTCACCGAAACCAAACTTCACTTGCTTAAGCGCACAGGTAAGTTAGGTTTAGGCACAGCCTACATTACTGGTTTTAAATACGCCTTGGAAAAAGGCTACGAATATATTCTAGAGATGGATGCCGATTTTTCGCACGATCCAAAAGATCTGGTCAATCCCGATTTTACAAATAACGTTCCGGAGACGCCGGTCGGCATCGACTTTAAAGACAGAACGGGTTTTGACAAAACGGAGGTTTGTATCCACGAAATCAGCGCATTGTTGCTGAACCTGAAAAAAGCACTGGAATTGGGCCGCCCGTTACAACCCGCCGACCTAAGTCCTTTGGGGAGTAGCGGCGGCAATCTGCGTCTACAAGGTTTGGAAAACGCATTAAAAGAACACGGCAAAAATTCAGGTAAAGCGGTGTTGTTGCCTCAAACACTGCGAAGTATGGCCGATACGTTGCG
>DAIQPD010000040.1:0-27996 GCA_036787535.1 Chryseolinea sp. | reverse complement strand
CCTTTACCTCCAGTACGAGCGAAGCAAAAGCTGTTCACACAAAAGGATTTGGAGGAGGAGACCAGTACGCCTTTTATGTGGTAGGATATGATAAGACTACCAAACGCATGATTAATTTCACTGTTTTATCTGATGTTGAACACACATCTGGAGTATTTTCAATTACACTGGTTAGTGCTAACCAAGCATACTATTATGAAAATAAAGATGCAGCAAATGAAGCTGTTTGGATATCACCAGATGCCAGTAACCTGGATGTCGATCTTTCACATGGATCCGTTACATTAACGGAGATAACTTCCACCCGAGCCAAGGGTACCTTTAACATCACTACCTATAAAATAGGGGAACCTAATCGTGAAATTACCGATGGCTCCTTTGATGTTCCATTAAAGCGGCAAGGTTTTTAATTGTTTTCATATATTACTTGAATACTTTTCTGGTAAAATCCTATCCTGCTTTGGCTTTAAATAAAAATCAGAACAATTGTTAATACAACCCCTGCTAAGGCAAAGTACAGACCTTTTTTGAACGTGCTGGTTCCAGGTAGAAACATCCAAAACGATGACACAACAAAAAACAAGAGAGACAACCCAAAAAATATATTCAGAAAAAACAAGGGACTCTTCGTATTTGCCTTGTGGAGATGTTGCAGTTTATCAGCGAAATATGCCATCTCCATTGCAGAATAATTGGCAACACCTGATGCTGTATTATATGTGCCCTGCTTAAAACGGATAATGTCCCCTTCGTGCTTTTCAACTGTAATATTTCGAATTCGCAATTCTCGACCTAATTCTTCACTACTCAGGTTTGGCTTTAATTGTTTCTCAATTTGTTTCTCACTTTTTAAAAAATCAGTGTCTCTGAAAATTAATGTGATGCCACTAATCGCGTAGACCGCCATGATGCCCGCTAAGAAAAAGCCCAGGTAACGATGATAGACCCGCATGTTGTTTGTCTTACTCATATACTTTATTGGTTTTAAATACTTTATGTGTGATTATTCTACTATTTGCAATAGTTAGACATCCGTCCTTCTTATTTTATTCCAAACTAACTAAAAATATTTGTGATCATTTATGCCTACCCTTAAATGTATTTACGGGCGAATCAAAACAGTTAAGTTAAATTTTATCTGATTGGGAATAAATATCGAATGAAGGTTGTCTAAAGAGAAAACAAAACATGAAAACATCAATCAGTATACTTATCATGCTCATTATCTTTCTATCCACTGGTAATGCACAAACAGCCGGAGAAGCAAGTAAACAAACACGCTCAAAACACGCTGAGCATCATTCAAAGGGCGGGAAAAAGTATCATCATAAAGGTTTTCGTTTATTCCATCGACATAGGCATCACCATGGCAACCATCACGGTGATAATGGTCATAAACATTATGGAATAAATATGGCAGAAAAAGAAGGTAGCAGCAAAAAGAAGGTAGCAGCAAAAAGTAATAATCAACTTAAATTTTAGCCCTTAAAATTATGGGTACGTCACTTTTTATCCACTAGTCCTATTCTCCAGAAGCTTAAAGCCATTGATTCTCAATTTACATTGTCAATTATATTTCAGCATTAATTGAATGTTAGGAAATAAGAACTGAAATTTATCTATCCTATCGGGAATAAAAACCTAACTCCGGATGTCTAAGATGAAAACGAGCTCAAACTGGCCATCATGATTAATCAATACAGCGATGAAGAATTAATAGCTGGCGCCAGAAAGGGTGAGATGGCTGCATTCAAATTGCTGGTAGAGCGCTATGAGGGTAAAGTTGCGGGCGTAATCAAACCAATGCTTGGCGATATACCACAGGCGCTGGATGTTGCTCAGGAAGTTTTTATCCGATTCTATGAATCGCTTGACAAATTTAAAGGGGAGTCATCACTCGGAACGTATTTGATCCGAATCGCCATTAATCTTTCTTTAAATGAGATTAAGCGAAACAAGAGAAAAGACAAACTATTCAGTCATCTAGAGAAGGGACAAAATGTAAAAGCTGAAGAATCCGTACAAGATGTTTATGAAATGGTGCATCATGAAATAGATAAACTGGATGCAGAATTCAAGACTGTCGTTACGCTACGAATGATTGAAGGGTATTCAACAGAAGAGACTTCAAAAATTTTGAACATTCCGTTAGGAACAGTTTTATCAAGACTTGCACGAGCGCATAAGAAATTAAAAGATGCTTTAGAAAAACATAAAATGTTATGAAGCCACAAGAATTGGAAGATTTGTACATCCGCTCATTAGACATCCCTATGACGAATGTGGAAAAGGAGAATTTTATGAATGAGCTTCATGCTCATCCCGAGTTTGCAAAACAATTAGCGATGCATAAAAAAGTACGCGATCTGGCTGAAGCCAAAACACCAGCGTCCTTTGGGCCGTACTTCGCATCGAAGTTGATGCATAAAATTGAAAATACTGGTGTCGTCATTGACCGTCAGATATTTTCTTTCTTTAAAAGATTTCAATTGGCAGCACTGGGTATGATTGTGGCATTGATCATTCTTAATGTTGCCTTAACCGATCAGGTAAGTTTACCATCCATTCTCGGTCTTGATCGCACCGCAACACCAACCACTGAGGAAGCTGTTGCTTCCTTTGATTTTTTTGAATCATTAAATGAAAATTTATGACAAGCGAAAGACGTAAATCAATTATCATATTAGCCCTGACTTTATTGGCCGGAATTCTTATCGGCCTACTCGTTCCCGGGTTTTTTCACAAGTGGGATAAGCGAGGTAAGTATGGAGACCGCGGACATGGTCAACCAGACATCCGTAACAAAAAAGAATGGTTTATAGGAACCATAAATAAAATTGTTCAGCCTGATAGTTTGCAAGCCAAACAAATACAACCCATTACTGAATGGGCAGCTACTCAAATTGACTCAGTGGAAAGAATGGCTAATCAAAATATGAGCACTATTTTGGATTCTGTGAAGAATCAGTTGAAACCAATCCTAACTGTAGAGCAACAAAAACATCTGGATCATTTTGATGCCAACGCGAAAGAAAAGTGGAGAGGCAGAGGTAAACCAAAGCATTGAATGGCAATTCAATATCTATGCATACTTACCTAAGTTCTCATTATTACAATATTCGCTAACCAAGTATGTCTTCCCTACAACCTTTTGCAACACAATGGTGTCTAAAGACGAAAGACGTAGGTATGAAAAAATTAATTTCACTTTTCGTAATCATATGCCTGATCAACACAGCCTTTCAATGCGAAACCCCTGCTCTTATTGAACCCGGTGATACGGATACTTGCAATAATACCGACTGGATAAAAACAATAATTGCCAATGCAAAGGCAAGTGGAAATAAAGGTGAGGTAATTCAATTTGATTATAATGGAGAAAAGGTATTCTCTATTAATACGTGTTTAGATTGTGCTGATACCATGACAGAGGTTTACAATTGTGCAGGTGAAACAAAATGTCAGTTTGGAGGAATTGCCGGATTAAATACCTGTCCGGATTTTGCGGACCATGCAACCAACAAGAAGATAATCTGGTCGAATTAATCTTATTACGTCAAGTTCTTTGGATCTATAAACTTGCCCAGGTTTTCTTTATAGTGTTCGCTGATAGGTATTGTCGTTTTAAGTAAACTAATTCTTCCCTTGCGAATAGAGGCAATCTTATTCAATGCTACGATAAACGACTTATGCACGCGCACGAATTGATCACCAGGCAAGGTGGCTTCAAGCGACTTCATACTCATGCGCGTAATGACCGGGCGTGGTGCCGACAATAAAAATATCTTAACGTAATCTTTTAACCCTTCTATATAAGCAATGTCGCTGAAGTCGATGCGCACTAAGTTATATTCTGAATTCACAAACATATAATCAACTGCAGTGGAGTTAACTATTTGAACTTTACGCAATTGAAATTTATCATGTGCCTTATTAACGGCTTTCAGGAAGCGTTCAAATGGAACTGGTTTTAACAAATAATCTATGATGTTTAATGTGTATCCCTCTAAAGCATACTTTTCATAGGCCGTAATAAAAATAACCAATGGCGGTGTCTTCGATAATCCCTGAAGAAATTGAATGCCCGTTAATCCAGGCATCTGGATATCAAGAAAGATAAGATCAACATCGTGTTCATTGAGAAAGGTATTGGCCTGTAAAGCATTGGAACATTTTCCGACCAGTTTCAAAAAAGGAACTTTCTTGATGTTGTCTTCCAACAAATCAAGTGCAAGCGGTTCGTCATCAATAGCAAGGCATTTCATTATTCAGTTATGATGTTTAACTCGGTTACAAACCAGTCCTCTTCTTCTCTTTGAATAGATAGTGTGTACAGATCTTTATATAATAAATCAAGTCGTCTTTTCACATTTTGCAAACCTATGCCCGAACTTTCATCTTTCACTTCAACACCCAAAGGATCAAATTTATTGCTCACTTTAAAATGTATTACATATTCATTACCTTCTAATACAATATTAATTACGGGGTTCTTCATCATTCCCACTCCATGTTTAAATGCATTTTCAACGAATGGAACCAATAGCATGGGCTCAATAAGAAGATCCTTCTGCTTCAGGTCAACATGAAAATGCAGCTTAACCACACCACCGAACCGGAGCTTTTGTAATTCAATGTAATTGCTAAGGTATTCCGCCTCCTTATCCAGTGTAACTTTTTTATCGGTATGATATAATGAATACCGCATGAGCTGAGACAGTTGAATGATGGCAGGCTCAACATCGTCCGACTTTTTTCTAGCCAAAGAAGCGAGACTGTTTAAAACATTGAACATGAAATGAGGACTTACTTGCGAGCGAAGAAAAGAAAGCTCTGATTTTAATTTTTCATTTTCCTGCTCTTTCAATACTGCTTCAATAGCAGATCGATCTTGCATGATGCGAAGCGCAAAACTTAATCCGAATACCATTAGAAAATTAGGAACACCCATAAATACAGGAGGGCCACCGGGGCGACTCAACCAATCAGTTGGCATAAAATTTACTCGGATAGAATATCCTGCCAATAAATAAATTGCAAGCGCAGAAAATACTAGCAAAGCATACGGTGCCCAGCCTTTTCGATTTAACACTTTGGGCACCAACACAAACATATTGGTATAAAAAAAGATAGCGAGTAAACAATTAGTAACAATGGATTCAATTCGAAACCACATCGGATCAAATGGAATCGTTTGAATCATTTTTGATACATCTTCATTTGGAAAACCATTGCCAGGCATAGGCGATGGAATACGATTTATGTGGTCACCACCAAATTGTGCCGACCTTGAAAGAAACCGAAACGGCAACATAAACAACAAAGCCCAACCAAACAGATGCAAGGCAATCACTAAAGCTTTATTGATGGGCTTATCTCTCAAGGTAATTCAATGAAAAAGGAAAGTGATTTTAAGGACATCTCTAAATATCTCAATTTATAAGTCAACATCAAAAGAAAGACTTCTGCCCTAAGGCAGAAGCACTTTCATTTCCAAATTGGATGGGCATATTTTAAAACACTGTTGTTGCTCTAATTATCTTCATCATATTCTTGTGAAGGCTTAAACTCCCACACATCATCATATCGGCTCGATCCATTTTGACCAGTGCCTGCAAAAATTCTGTCATCCAATTTAAATCCAACGGCAAGGCTTCTTGCAGAACCTTCAAACGAAGTGCGATCATTCCAAAGAAAGGTAGTAGCATCAAACTCATATACACTCCTATCAATTGCACCACTTGATGCTACTCCTCCAATATATGCTTTTGATCCTACTGAAACAGCAACCGCATCATATCGATACATTGCCAACTTGAATTCATCATAATCCGATTGATCACTATCAGGTGTTCGCTTTATCCACGTTGTTGCTACATCTTCCACTCCAGGTGTAAACTCCCAGAAGTCAAGACTAAACGATCCGTTTTCTCTACCAGTACCCAGATATCCTTTACCATTTATTACGAAGGCCAGTCCTGATTCTATTTTTTCTCCAGGATAACTTACAATCTCCTGCCATTGCTCACCAACCTCAGCCGCTGGATCAAATACCCAAAAATCGCTGTTCGTGTTGTTACCATCATATCCAGTACCCACATATCCCTTCTCACCAATGGAAAAGCCAATGGCATTGTATCGGGCCGTTCCTCCAAAATCATCAATCGTTGTCCACTCATTTGTTTCAGGGTCATATTCCCAGAAATCACCTAACTCCTCTTCGTCCAAATCGCGGTTGTACCCAAGGCCAACATATCCTTTGCCATTGATTGTGAAAGATACTGCACGTTCACGCAGTGTTCCTGGAAAAGACTTTTTTGTTTCCCAATATCCTTTAGTAATATCAAAGACATACATATCAGACAAATAATCATCGCCATTGTAACCAAGGCCGACATATACAGCTGTACCTATAGTAAACGAAAAAGCTCCTGATCGTTTAACACCTTTAAAAGGAGTTACCTTTGTCCAATTTCCATAAGTAGTTGTGTCATCATCATCATCTGTGGTGCAGTCTGATAGCACCAACATGCCAGAAAGCATTAACAAAACAGTAGCAGTTTTAATCATTCTCATTTAATTAATTATTTACAGTGGCATAATAGAGTATCAATCTTGTTTTATATTCAGAACTTTTAGCAGCAGCATACAATCGATCGGCCGAAGAAGCATAGTCATTGGTCATAAAAAAAACCAAACCATTTTCATTCGGGGTTTGCAATTCCATTTGTTCCTTAACAAAAGATGTTACGTTCAATGTGTAGCGCGTATCCCGCCTTAAGTCAATGTCCTCAATCAAAAGTGGTGTACTCTCAAACAGTTCATATAGCGAATTCTTTTTATCAATTTTATAAACAGTAAGAGATGTTGGAAGTGGTTCAAAATCAGTGTATGATTTTTTAACCACATAAACTTCCAATATGGCTTGTTGCAAATAAAAATTAGAAACCTGCTTAAGATCTCTCAAATAGGGTATGTCGATTCGTAATGCCAGGCCAGCACCTGCCTGAATAAAAGATTCATTGTCCGTATCAGAAGACGATACCTTGGTATTCTCCGAAAAAAGATTTCTCAAAGCAGTATTTTCCCGGTTAACATCCATACTTGAAAAGATGATTCCTCCCGTAGGAATAGTGAGTGCTACATACTTCTGCTGTATAGGTATTGTACTTCTATCCTTGTAATAGATGCGCAATTCAGGTGCCTTTGAAAATCCCAGCAAGCATGTAGAGTGTGCAGTATCCGGAACAATGGCAAGACCATAGAAGTATTTCAAAAAGTCGTACGAACTACTTAGTCTAATATCACCACTTTTCGCCTTCTCGAACAAATCTTCTCCTAGCACCGTTGAGAGTTTTATTTCTACCGAGTCATCACGATTCGGTCTTGGCGAAAAAGTAATTTCACCAATGGATCCATCCTCCATCAAAAAGGAATCGGTATTGTATAGGTACCCATCATCACTCGCTTCTATCTTCTCCGCTACTTTAAAAGCACGAAGTGTCATGCTGGATGACGTGTCATAATACGAATACGTGTCATACTTTAAGGTAATTGCTAAATAATCGAATGTGATGTCCTGACCTCGTAAGTCAATTGTTGATGGTGGTCCGATTTGAAAAAAGGACGATGATGATATCCTTCCTAGTTTTGAATCAATATGTGATCCTAATAAAATCCGGCTGCTATTGTTAACATTCAATTTCCCGAAGGTAATCGTTGATAATTTTACGGAACAAGTATCCGATAAAGAATAATCGAGCACACCATCGCTAAAAAAATCAGTTCCGATTTCTGAAGAGTCTGCATCACAAGACAAAACAGAAACAAATACCAGACACCAAACTAATATTCTCATGCATTCCTTTCAAATGAAGGCACAAATGAATGATCTGGATGAGGCACTTGAAAGTATTGTAGACCAAAGCGGTTATTGTGTATACATAATCAACACTTATAACTATTCCCCAAATACTAAAATCAAATAATGTTCTGATCCATGAATGAGGATTGTCAATAAAAGCAAAATAAAACACATCATTGCAAAACCAGTTTAGGTAGTGGCATTTTTATGTCTTGTCGCAAATAGTTGTGCAATGAGAAGACGTGACCGTAGTTTGCTGCATGATGAATTCCAATAAAGTGAAATTTGCCATTACCCTGCAAATCGTATACTTTCTAACACAGATTTCCTTACACGCTCAAAATACCTTTAGCTCTCCATATTCAGTTTATGGAATTGGAATGCTTCACTATCGCACTTCTTCATTAAGCAGAAGTATTGGGGGTACAGGCATTGCAGTTCAGGATGAGTATAGTATCAATCCAATTAATCCTGCTTCGTATAGTTCGATTAAATCACCCATTACTCACATTCATGAAATCGGATTGTATATTGAATCTAATCGATATACATCACAATCAACAATAGAATCAAAAACCAGTGGCGGAATAACCAATTTGAATTATTGGTTCAAGTTTGCCAAGTGGTGGTCTGCTACAGCAGGACTTACTCCTTATAGTTCGGTGTCGTATAAAATAAAAACACAACGAGAACTCGCAACAACTTCGCTGGTAAATTATACTTATGAGGGGAGTGGAAACATCAACCAACTTTATTTAGGCAATGCGTTCAATGTGGTGAAAAATTTATCAGTAGGCGTTCATGCTGCTTACTTCTTTGGAAATATTCTCAAAACTGAATCTTTAGATCTGTATGATGGCGAGAGTTACCTTACCTATGAAAACAAAATAGTAGCACGCACATTTCATTTTGACTTTGGACTACAATACAAAATCAATTTCAAAAACAAATCACTTGTTATTGGTATCATCGCTGACGATGGGCTGACATTAACAGCAAAGCAGCAAAATGCGCTTTACGATCATAACGCTGATACCCTTAGCAGCGGTGTTGGCAAAACCCTAAAGTATAAACTTCCGAAATATGCCGGAGTAGGATTATCGCTTAACTCAAAACGCTACACCATAGCGGCTGATCTGAAATTTGAAGATTGGAGTAATGCCAGTTATGCAAAAGAAGAAGTAGTACTTCAAGATACCTGGAAGTTTTCAGCTGGATACATTTACAAAGGAAACCCCGAAGCTGAAAACTATTTTGGCTTGGTTTCCCTTCGCACCGGATTTAATGTTCAGCAGTATCCGCTAAAATTAAAAGGTAAAAGTTCACTCATGTGGGGCTGGTCAGCAGGGGTTTCTTTACCAATGTTTGATGGTAAGTCTGCTCTTAATCTTACCTATTCAATGGATCAGTTCGGTACGGTTGAAGATAAACTCGTTCTTCAACGCTCTCAAAAATTTATTCTTGATCTTGTGATACGCGATTTGTGGGGAAACAAAAGAAGAGCCGATTGATCTTCAGTACTTTGAATGCGTTTACATTTTGAAAATACATTAGAAAAATAAATCTAAATAATCTCAGGAATCTCCATCTTAACAGTAGTACCTCTTCCTACTTCTGATTCAATATTAATTTTTCCGTGTAGTTTTTCTATCGTTTCCTTTACAATATAAAGACCGAGGCCAGATCCTGCCCCATCATCTGTGGCGCGATAAAACATTTTGTAAATATTAGGCAGATGATCTTTATCGATTCCTTTACCATTGTCTTGTATCGCCAATGTTGCTGCGTGTTCCTGAATATCAACATCCACATGTATTACAGGATCTTTTCCGTTTCTGTATCGGATCGCATTTGAGATGATGTTGTTCAAAATAACTTTCAAGCGCCAACGATCAGAATAAAAAGGCTTCTCTTGTCGGATATGAATTACCTTCTCCACTGGTTTACCGGTACTGGTTGCAAACCGTAGCTGATTAAATGTTTCTTCTATCAATGGTTCAAAAAGAATTTCTTCTCGCTTTACTTCCAATCTGGAGTTGCGGGATTGGTCCAGAATCTCCTTTATAAAGTTATCTTGTTGTAAAGCACTCTTATGCACCATGTCGAGGTACAAATCTTTCATCGCACCATCTGTATCTTTCTTTGCCAGATTAATCAATCCTAAAACAGAAGCAATCGGTGCACGTAAATCGTGCGAGACGCTATACACAAAATTATCAAGCTCTGTGTTTCGTTTGCTAAGTTCATTGTTGGTACGATGCAATGTTTCTTCAGCCCTGTTCCGAATGTTAATTTCATCATTTAATTCTTTTGTTCGCTCTTGAACTATACCTTCCAGATTGAAATTAAATTCCGTCAGCTTTAGCTGAGCTTCTGCGCGTTCCTTTACAGTTGCTGAAAGAATGATGGTAGAGGTACTTAATACTCCAACAAAAATCTGTAGCAACAACATGGAGTCATACGATTCAACTAATACAAAAGGGCCGCTGCCTATACTGGTGATATAAATTGAAAATAATGAAGTAACAAGAACGCCAGCAATAGCAATCATTAAATCGAAACGAAATGCGAGCCAGAGTAAAAAAGGAATTACCAGAAATGGAAGTGCATGTTCTAATGTAGGTTGAAGGTATTCCACCTGCAGCAGTCCGTAAATTCCTGCAATAAAGACTAGAAAAATTCCCACCTCAACTCCCTTCTCAGTAGAAAATTTATAATTGTGTTTTTGCGCAATCGCCAACACAAAAGGAGTGAACAATAAAATGCCCACCACATTTCCTACCCACCATGAGAATCCGGTTCGCAGTGTATTTTCAAGCAGTCCGACATTATTGAGATACAATGTCCAGGTACCAATACTGGCACCTACGAAACACATCAGCATCGTAACGAATAAAAATCGAAATGCATTCTTCGTGTTTTTAAAGGGATACCTATCCTTAATCCAACCCTGCACCAAATAGTTTCCGATAACTGCTTCAAGCGTACTGCCTATCGCAATCATACTACTAATTGTAATGATAGTTTGTGCAGGTAAGCTTGGTGTATTCCAATATGCCATGATGTTGGCCACCAACGCACCGATTGTAATGCCAGGCCACGAAGATCTTCCCAATAAAATTATCAATGCAAAAGCTATCCCCGATGGTGGCCATGTAGGCAAAGCATTTGTATGCTCAAATGCTAAAAAATAACCCAGCCTGGCAAACACATAGTAAAGTAAGGCAACCCCCATAATTTTGAGGTCGACACTGTACTTAAGTGGTAGTTTAATGTTCATAAATAATCATCTCATTATCAGGTAAATATAGAATTCGATTCTGCATTATCCAATTTTACATGAGAGAGGTATTGTTTTGACAGTCAGGCGGCCGATTTTAAAGGTTCAATCGACTTTCACACGTTTATTAAACGAATACCTATGCCGAAAAAACTCAATATTTTACGTTCCTCATCAGCTTGTCGTACATGAACTGAAAATCCTATCTTCACGAAGATTTTATCGCTCTATGGATCTTACTATTCTCTTTTCACCCATTGATGAATTGCTTTACGCAGATATTACATCATCATCATCTTTCTATAAAAACATCCGTGCCTTTACTGAAAAAATGCCGGACTATAGAGGTGCGCACATCGCCATCTTTGGTGTAAAAGAAGAACGCGGAACAATTTCAAATACAGGTACCGCTTATGCGCCCGATGAAATCAGGAAGAAATTATACAACCTAAAAAAAGGAATAGGCTCTAACTACATTGTTGACTTAGGAAATCTGAATGCCGGACATGATCTTGAAGAAACCTACGTGCGCATCAGTGAGGTTTGTAGAATGTTATTAGAACATAATGTACTCCCTGTTATACTGGGTGGATCTCAGGATTTGGATTATGGACAATACGCTGCTTATGAAACAATGGATAAGCTCGTCAGTCTTTTGAATGTAGATGCCTTTCTGGATCTGGACGATAAAAAAGAGTCAAGCGTTAGTCAACATCACATTCACAAGATATTACTTCACGAACCGAATTTTCTTTTCAGTTACACCCATCTGGCCTATCAAAGCTATTTGATCGATCCGCTCTCTATTTCAATTCTTGAAAAACTATACTTTGAAGCCTTTCGCATTGGGGAGATGCGCACCAATATGAAAGAGATTGAACCAGCCATTCGCAATGCAGATATGGTGTCGTTTGATGTTACTGCCATTCGTTCCGCTGACGCACCCGGAAATAATCGTGCGCAGCCTTTTGGCTTAACGGGCGAGGAAGCTTGCCAAATTTGTTGGTATGCTGGACTCAATGAAAAACTAAGTTCAATCGGATTCTATGAATACAATCCTCAGGCCGATGATGCACAAAAGAAAACAGCATCTGTTATTGCTACAATGGTGTGGTATTTCATTGAAGGGTATTATCATCGTAAAAATGAACAAAACTTTAAGAGCAATGACTTCATGAAATATTCTGTGTCGATGCCGGTTGAGCCTGAAGTCATTACCTTTTACAAAAGTAAGTTAAGTGAAAAATGGTGGATGGAAGTTCCCTACCCGGATGGGCGCGAACGCTATTCACGCAACAGTATTGTGCCTTGCAGTTATGGCGATTACCAAACTTCAATTAAAGGCGAAGTTCCTGAGCGATACATCAGTACTATTGCAAAATTGATTTAGCTGATCGTTAATTGTTCTTTGTGACAACTACTAGATACTGGATCGCAACATCCTTTACAGTACGTTATTCAACTGCTCCTTTATCTTTTCCAATTCTTCTTTCATAATGACCACATGCTTTTGAATGTTGGCATCATTTGCTTTTGAACCGATGGTGTTTATTTCGCGGCCAATTTCCTGGGCAATAAATCCAAGCTTCTTTCCATTGCTTTGCAATTCGCGAAGGATCTGAGAAAAATAATCAAGGTGTGATTTAAGGCGTACCTTCTCTTCGTTAATATCAAGCTTCTCGATGTAGAAAATAATTTCCTGCTCTAATCGGTTGGTGTCATATCCTTCTTCGCCAAAAAAAGAAATGATGTTACCTTTCAATTTTTCGCGAATGCGTTCTGCTCGTTTAGGATCAAGCGCTTCCACATTTTTTAATTCGCGTGCAATTACTCCAATGCAATCATGCAGCATCTTTTCCAATACACTTCCTTCTGTCTTGCGAAAATCCTGACATCTATTAATGGCTTCATCTAAACCAGCCCTTACTCTTTTCCATTCTTCATCATCACCAACCTCCTTTACATTGCCTTGAATTACATCAGGTGAATTAAGGGCCAATTCAAAAAGTTGATCGTGTGAAGCGCCTACCTTATCCGCAAGCTTTTTCAATTCAGTAAAGTAGGCTGTAAATAATTTCTCATCATACGTTTGTTTGACAGTTGAATCTCCATGGCGCATGTGTTCAATAGCAAGTGAAACTTTTCCGCGTTCCAGTTTCTCACTTACCAGATTGCGAACTTCAATTTCTTTATCAGCAAAAATTTTTGGTAGCCGTAAACTAAGATCAAGAAATTTTGAATTCAGACTTTTGATTTCTACGTTAATTTGCACCTGACCATCATCAATATTCGATTGGCCAAAACCTGTCATGGATTTTATCATGTATAAACTTCTGCTTTTAATTGAGAAGTGAGGCGCAAATTACAAAATCACCATCAGAAATAAAGGAAGATTAAGGACCTGGACAGGAAGAGGTATTCAAAGTAATATTACAACCTTCCGAGGTTTACAGAGGATATTGCCTTTAATCTAAAGTTGAAATGGATATTCAGCGTTTCTACTTTAGGTCAGATTACACCTTAGAAATCAAACCCAAGTGTAAAATGAAAGCGAGGCTTTTGCACCTGATAGTTCTCTACCGGCCAGGCAAGATCTCCCTTAACGTAATAACCGAATACCACCGTTCTGACACCAAAACCATAACTATACAGCCAAGGATTTAAGTAGTTCTTAATGTCAATTTCGAAGGGGCCGTCAACAATTTGTGAAACACTTACGCTATTATTATTGCCTGATCCAAATGGAGGCTTGCCACTCCAACTTGTGCCAACATCATAGAAGCCTACAAACATCAGGTTCTTCAAAAAATTTGAAGTAATAGGACCACTTGACAATGCCTTAACAACCGGAATGCGTAACTCGGCACTACCCATCATTACGCTATTTCCAAACAAGGTAGAAAGATCAAAACCACGAAGATTAGTAGCAAACTCTACAAAAAGTATATCCTGATTTTCTCCTTCTGATCCAAGCGGATTAGGTTGCCCTTCGCTGGTTCGTCCACCAACCTGAGTAGTGTTGTAAAACCAACTGTCCATTCCGCCCAATAAATATTTCTTTGGTGCATTGCCAAAGAACGTTCCGGCATACCCCCTGAACGCTATTACAATTTCTTTATAAATTTTTTGATAGTGACGAAGATCAATCGATGCCTGGCTAAAACTCATGTCGGCATTACCAAGACCTTGATGATGTTGAAAAAATATTTTACCACGCGTACCTTCAATCAAATTTAAACCAGTTGAAATTGAATTATCATAAACCAGCTCCGATTGAATTCCGGCATAATAATTAACATTTGGTGTTTGTGTTACCGGAGTTGTTGGATAATCTGTTTCACCCAGATCAATGGATCGCGCTGCTTCAGCAAATGGCTTGAGCGTAAAGCGCAATCGGTCAGTAATAGGTAATGATGCATTCAACTCAATTCTGTTCAATGTGTATTTGAAAGAATTACTCGGCTCGGTTTGAGGCAATGTTTCCCAACGAATTGCCTTTCTATCATAACGCAAACTAAAATCAATAAGCGATGGAAGATATTGAAATTCCAAAAATACATCTCCTCCTCTCAGGTTGAGTGGTGTGTACAATCCGCCATTGATACGATAGTTTTCAAGCATATCATTCATCTGGGTTTCGAGTTGAATACCAAAACCCCTCATATTGTCGACCGTAAAGGATGTAACAAGATTATCGGCACTAAACTTTGGCTCATAAGGGAACGGCCCTTTTAAACTACCCTTGTCATTTGCCTTTTTATATCGACTTAAAAACGATTCGGTTGGTTTGGCTGGTTTGTCCACCTCATCTTCAAATACATAATTATCGGTGTTGACACTTTGCTCTTTCTTCGCAGGTGTCTGAACAATTACGGTATCCGAATTTATATTCGCTCTAGATTTAAAAGAAACTGAATCAGGATTTTTTTCCGCAGCCTGTTCTTCTTTTGCTTCGTTCAATCGGCTATTGAGCAACTCTTTTACGCTCATGTTTTTAGGCTCATCTTTCTTTCGCTTGTCGCGAATAACCCGTGCTTGCTGCATTTGCTTCCGCATAGTAGCAGGAGTAAAGACTTGCTTTTGGGTTGTGAAGTCACGACTTACAAAAATATTTTCTCTTAGATTTCTAGACGTCACCCACGCCATCATGTTGTTGGCATAGTTAAGATCGTACGACTGAATGCTGGAAGAGAAATTCGTAATCTGAGAATAGATACCAGTTAAGCGATTAAACTTAAAAAGGTTAATAATCCCACGCTGGTCGGTGAGGTATAAAAAGTTATTATCATCAATGGCAATGGGCATCACATCCTTACTTACGGTATTGGTAACGCGTGTCAGTTTTAAGTTTGTGCTGTCGAGATCATAAATAAATAAATTGTAGACATCAGAAAGCTGCTGGAACTGCGGCTTGGCAACACTTCGCAAAGTATCGTTGCTGCGATTAGAACTAAACACAACCCGGTTTGTATTTGGAATAAACGTTGGATCAAGATCATCAAACAAATCATTTGTTAATCGCTTAACCCGATCGCGTCTTGTACTGAGCAGAAATAAATCACTCTTCCCGTCAAAGTCGGCACTCATAATGATCAGTCTTCCGTTACCGGAGAAATCAAAACTTCTGATGTTGCTGAACTTCTCGAGTTCGCGAGGCACTTTTGTTCGTGTGCTTAAATCGTAAAGCCAGAAAACATACTGTCCATATTTCACTGCAATAACGCCCAACGTATTGGCGTCTGACCATGCGATAATAGGTTGTCGATAATCAACACGTTGGCCTATGACTTTGCTGCCTCCTGAAATAATCTTTTTTTCTCGCCCTGTTTCCAATGACCGAACGGTGACAACGTATCGACCGCGATCATTTTCTGCATACGCAATGTTGCGTCCATCAGGACTGATTTTTATGGTGGTGAATTCTGTTGTGCGATTGTCTTGACGGGTAAAATGCAGCGAGTCATCTGGTGTTAGATACGATTTTGATACCGTACTTTCCATTTCTGTATAAAATTTTCTCCACTCCACTAATAACTGTTTGAAGCTAATGCCGAGTGTTATTGTAATACTTCGTTCTTCATTGCGAGTAACACGTGTATAGTTCAGGATATTGGCCATGCTGCTTTTGCCATACTTCTCTGTAATGAAATTCCAAATGGATTGACCCACCAGAGCAGCTTGCTTCCCGGTAAGACGGGTAGCATGATTTGCTTTGCGCGTTTGAATAAGCTCACGAATATAATCATCCATTTCAATGCTCCAGCCTCTCGCTACATAGAGCGAAGCGCCATGCGCAAACCAATCGGGTAGATTCTGTAAGATTGAACTTTGAAATATATCCTTCAGATTTCCACCATACATCATTTCATTAATCATCAAATCCGACATTTTAAAAAGCAACTCATCTTTAAATTCCTGAGCCGTTCCCAAATGCGCAACTTCGATATAGGGTTTTATAAAATTGGTTTCCCCACCTGTTTTGTACAAGCTGCGGTTCAAGCCCATATTACTTTGGCGTAAATCGGCTAATGAGTTATATAAAAATATTTTCGTTTTAAAATACGGAGGGTAATCAATCTGATCGGTGATGCGATCAAATTCAGATTCCAAAAATTCAAGCGCCTCTTGCGCGATACCTTTACGAGCATCATAATAATATACATCGAAGTTTTCTCCGCTTAAATATTGCCATTCAAACTGGCGAAATTGAATACGATTCTTACCAAAAACTTCATCCGCATGTTGTGCTTGTGCCTCTAAAACGGTGATGAATGTAGCTACCAACACCAATGCAAACGCAACGAAACCTCTTCTTGTAAAACCCATAGCTATAATGACGAACTCGAATATACTGATTTATAACGCTCAATACCCACCTCTTTGTTTACCGGCACTTGATTTTCTGTTGAGCGGATTAAAATCATCGAAAAATACGGTGCTAAACTCACACCTTTTGTACCTAAACCATTAAAAATAAATACCGCGCGCAATTGTGAATGCTCACCCAAAATTGGCCTTCGATCTGGCGTGGTCGGACGCAATCCCCATTGCTGATCAATAACGGTGTATTGAAACTGACAAATTGCATTTATCTTTTCCTCTAGCTCCGTTCTGGATGATTCCGTAACTCCCAATGTATTGTCATTAAAATTATAAGTAGCCCCCACCCGCCACCGATTTTCTTTTAAAGGCAAAACATATACTCCCCGATTAATAATAATAGAAGAATGTGTATTTCCCTGAAGGGTTATGGTTTCTCCCTTTAATGGTTTTACTGGAAGCCCATTGAAAATCGGATTGGGTTGTGTGCCATTGCAGAAGATGATTTTACCAGCACTAAACTCTTTATACCGAATCGTGGTCTCCTCCACAATCAGTTGTTTAAAATTAAATTCCTCGTTCAGATAATGCTCCGTTTCAATAATTCTATTCCTAACTGCCGACATGTATTTTATAGTATCCAAGTAGCCACATTGTTTTAGCATTAATCCCCCAAAATGATCCCTAGCCTCCGCAACAGAAGGCTTGGTTAAAACCGTATCAATACAAGCTGAAAATGCTGGCTCCGCACTTTTGGCCATCCATTCATTTTGCTCTTCAATCGTTATGAAAGGACGATAGAGCGGCATAGGATGGAAAAAAGATGATTTGGTAAGTACCTCAGCATCAAGATAGAATTCATGGAGGTAAGGGAACAGCACATCGGCCATCCAAGTTTTTACCATTTTTTTTCCGGTAATGGGATTAAATAAACCAGCTGCAACAGATGACGCACGATTCAAATCGGGTTGATCAATAACCAGTATTTTCTTGTTGAGCTTTAGAAGTTGAATAGCCACTGCAGAACCCGCCAACCCCTGACCCACTATGATATAATCTACCTTAATTTTTTCACTCATAAATTAAATTGCAACCTACTGAACCTTCATGAGGTACCATAGAATACCAGCCAACATTTTTATACTTTATCAAACAAGATTGGCGGCAAAAATTATATTGATAGAGACTTAAATTTCAGGTTAATGTAAACTTTTCCAGCACTCAAGGCGGATTCAGTACATGAAATCAAATGCCTGATAAAATTCGGTTATTTTTGCAGCAAATCGATATCATGCTAACGATCCAATCTTTTGAATTCAATCCTTTCCAGGAAAATACCTATGTGCTGTTTGACGAAACCCAGGAGTGTGTCATTATTGACCCGGGATGTTTTGTGGATCATGAACGAAAAGAACTAACTGATTTCATAGAAGCGAAACATCTTCATGTGAAAATGCTTCTAAACACGCATTGCCATATTGATCATGTGTTGGGAAATTATTTTGTAAAAGAAAAATTTAGAACAAAGCTCTACATTCATCCTAAAGATGAACCGGTGTTGAAATCGGTTAAGGTATATGCGCCAAATTATGGTTTTGCTACCTATACCGAAGCAGAGGTTGACGCGTACTTAGAAGAAGGTGATACGGTATCTTTCGGAAATCAGAATTTTAAAGTGTTATTCGTACCCGGACATTCCCCTGGTCACATTGCATTTTATAATGAAAAAGAAAAAGCCCTAATAGCTGGCGATGTTTTGTTTTTGAATAGCATTGGCAGAACCGATTTGCCGGGAGGTAATCATGCTACCTTAATCAACAGCATCCGCGAAAAGTTTTTTTTGTTGCCGGATGATGTTATTGTTTATCCCGGTCATGGCCAGGAAACAACCATCGGTTTTGAGAAAAGAAATAATCCGTTCTTGCAGTAATATAGATGCTAGACACTAAACTTTAGAATGGCGTTAAGTTTAAAAATCATACATCGTACATCATAAATAGAAAATTGCTCCTTCATGATTAAACATCTTCCAAATTTTTTAACCTGTTGCAACTTGGTATGTGGTTGCCTGGGGATCATTTTTCTTTTTGAAGGTAGCGCAATACCTACCGCATACTTCGTGATAGCCGCTGGTATTTTTGATTTCTTCGATGGTTTTGCCGCCCGCATTTTTAAATCCAATTCGGCCATTGGAAAAGAACTTGATTCACTTGCCGACATGGTGAGCTTTGGTGTCCTTCCTGCATTTTTTATGTATTCGATTTTAGCATCCAAATCATCCTTTCCATACTTACCTTATGTTGCTTTATTGATTGCAGTTTGTTCCGCTCTTCGTTTGGCCAAATTCAATATTGACGAAACACAAAGCGATTCATTTAAAGGCCTGCCAACACCAGCAAATGCCATCTTTATTACCTCTTTATCATTTCTTACCCTACCTGTTTTTGAAGTAGTTCACAATCCCAATACCTTATTGGTGATCACCCTTATTTTTTCACTTTTAATGGTATCGCGGTTTGATTTGTTTGCGCTAAAGTTTAAAAATTTCAGCTGGGCTGATAACAAAATCAGGTTTACCTTTCTTATACTTTCTGTATCTCTGGTAGTCTTGTTGCAATGGGCAGCGCTTCCGCTGATTATAATTTTATATATCGCAATGTCGTTAGGTTTGCAGTCAATTCTGAAATAAGGATTAATTTTCGGTTTAAATTAAACAGGTTGAATTCGGTTAATACCATTCGGGTGTTTTTAATGTGGTTTTGTGCAGTTGGGGTTCTCTCAGTTACTGCTCAATCCTCCATATTAAGTCAGGGCAACTGGTACAAGGTATCGGTTGAGAAGAATGGTGTGTATAAAATTACGTACGATCAGTTTAAAAAGATGGGCTTCGATCCTGAGAAAATCGATCCTCGAAAAATAAAAATTGCAGGTAATGTAGGTGGGATGCTACCGCAACCGAATAGCACATCTCGCCCTGTTGATCTTACCGAAAATGCCATCTTTGTTAGTGGTGAAAGTGATGGTAAGTTTAACAAAGAAGACTTTATTCTTTTCTATGCTGAAGGCGCTGATGGCATTCGCTTTAATGCATCAAAAAAAATTATTGCGTACGAACATAATTTGTACAGCGAGCAAAATTTCTATTTCGTTTCCGTTTCAGATACCAACGGCAAACGAATTACAACTTCAGAAAATCTTGGAACAGGTTTCCCGATCGTCAATACCTTTAATGATTTTGTTTTTCATGAGTTTGATGATTACAACGAATTAAAATCAGGAAGAGAATGGTTTGGTGAACAGTTCAATTTTTCGGCTGATCAGATTTTTAAATTTGAGATCAGCGGTATCGCTAACAACACTAACATCACATGGGTTTCTGATGTGATGGCCCAATCATTCAATGGGTCCTCTTTTAAATTGTTTTTCAACAATAATGAGATTGGAACGCAAAGCATTTCCTCCATACCCAACTCTACCTATGGTTTAAAAGGTCGACACAAAAGAGACAGCATCACTTTTGGTTCTGGTATGGTGAATGCATCGGCAACAGCCAATCAGGAAATAAAATACCAATACGTAAAAGCAAGCTCTGGAAAATCAATTGGCTTCCTTGATTTCTTCCTCGTTGGTTTTACGCGCAACCTCTCTCTTTATGGAGATCAGACTTCGTTTCGATCGGCCTTAAGTTTAAATCAAAACACATCTCTATTTGAAATTACAAATGCCTCACCGAATTGTCTCATTTGGAATGTAAGCGATCCATCAAACATAATTCAACAAGATTTTACTTTACTAAACAACATTGCCTCTTTCTCAACCACCACAAATACCGTAAAAGAATTTATCATCTTTAACCAGACCGTTCCTGCTCCAACATTGGTAGGTAAAGTTTTAAATCAGAATTTACATGGTGCCTCAACACCCAATCTGATTATTATTTCTCACCCCGATTTCTTTACAGAAGCTACACGACTTGCCCAACATCGGCAAACTCATTCCGGTTGGACTACCCTGGTCGTGACCCCTGAACAAGTCTACAATGAGTTTTCTTCCGGGCGACAAGATCCAACAGCGTTTCGCGATCTCGCAAAATACCTTTATGATAAAAATCCATCGACATTAAAATCGTTGTTGTTTATGGGCAGAGGATCATACGATTATAAAGCACGCATTGCTTATAACACCAACTTTGTTCCGACTTACGAATCACGAAATTCATTATCACCACTAGAAACGTATTCATCAGACGACTACTTTGGCTTTATGGAAGATGGGGAAGGTAACTGGGGTGAAAAGCCATTACCACAAAATCACACATTAGATATTGGAGTTGGTCGTCTTCCCGTTAAGAGTTCACAAGAAGCGTATGATATTGTTGACAAAATAATTTCATACGACATTAACAAAAAAGCCTTTGGTTCATGGCGAAAAGAAATTGCGTTTATTGCTGATGACGGAAGTACTTCGGATGGATTTTCAAACATTCACCAAACCCAAGCCAACATTCTGGCCAATCAAATTGAACTATCCATTCCGGCATATAATACAAAACGAACTTTCTTGGGCACCTATACCAAAACTGTAAAAGCCAATGGTGAAACCATTCCGGAAGCGAATAAAGATATTAAATCCAGATTTGAGAGAGGATCGATCATTATCAATTACACCGGGCATGGAAATGAGAGCCTGCTGGCAGACGAGCGTGTTTTTACCGAAACGGATATTGATGATTTAGGCAATTCGCTTTACCCATTTATGGTTACTGCCACATGTGAGTTTGGCCGTCAGGATGATCCTGCACAAATTTCAAGTGCAGAACTTACTCTGATTCATCCGAAAGGCGGAGCCATCGGATTGGTATCCACTGCCCGCCCCGTTGAATCCAACGCAAACTTTGATTTGAATCAGGCATTTTACGATGCCCTCTTTCAAAAAGAATCGAACCGTTATCTACCGCTCAGCGAAGTATTTAGGAGAACAAAAAACAACAGTATGAACGGAGTATCCAATCGTAATTTCTCATTGCTGGCTGATCCTTCTTTAACACTGGCATTGCCTCTTAACAATATTGTTCTTACTCATTTAAAAACAGCTTCCGGATCGGATACCTTAAAAGCATTGTCGAAGGTTATGGTTAAAGGAGAAGTTCAGGATGAGGATGGCATTGTAATACCAAACTTTAATGGAATACTGCAAGCCAAACTCTTCGACAAGAAAACCGAATTTGTTACGATAGGAAAAAATAATCCAGCCTTCTCTTATAAGGAATGGTACAATATACTTTTCAATGGCCAGGCAAAAGTAGTTGACGGTATCTTTGAATTTGAATTCATCCTGCCAAAAAATATGGCATACGAAATTGGTACAGGTAAACTCAGCTTATATGCTGAGGATGTATTGCAACAAATAGATGCGGCCGGAGCCTTAACCGATTTTTCAGTTGGTGGAAGTGAGCCTTCTCCAACAGCCGACAATATCCCTCCAACACTTCAAGCCTTTATTGGTGACACTACTTTTGTAAATGGAGGCATTGCTAATCCAAACACCACATTGCTGGTACGCTTGCGCGATGCAGGTGGCATAAACATTTCTAGTTATGGTATTGGAAACAATTTGTTGGCCACCTTAGATAATGGAGAACAGTTTAATCTCAATGATTACTACACAACCGAGGTTGATGACTTCACTGCGGGTCGGGTAGAATTTCCGCTCCATGACCTTTCACCAGGCAAACATACCATCACAATTAAAGCTTGGGACACGTCCAATAACAGAGCAGAAACCAGCTTGGAATTTAGGGTTACTGATGGTGAGGAAATTACGATAGAGCACTTTGGAAATTACCCCAATCCATTTGACAATAAAACAACCTTTTTCTTTACCCATAACCGTTCGGGTGATGACCTTGGAATTGAACTTTATTTGTACTCTGCCTATGGGCAGGAAATCAAAACCTATTCATTCAACGAAATTTCCAGCTCCTACCAGGTTGAACTTCCAGAATTGGATACCGAACTTGAATTTGGAAAAAAACTACCCCCAGGCTTATACTTGGCACGGTTGGCCATTCGTTCGTTAACCAATGGCTCTAAATATGAGCGGGTTACAAAACTTATTGTTGTTAATTAACTACTTTTACCACTTGAAAAATACTTTGATGAAGTTTAGAATACTCGCCATTGTTTCCGCCCTTGGGATCACTCAATTTTCCGTTGGACAAATTAATAACGCTGGACAAGATCAGAATGCCATAACCACTGCTGTCCCATTTTTACTTATATCACCCGATTCCCGCAGTGCCGGTTTAGGCGAGGCTGGAGTAGCCACAAGCCCGGATGCCAATTCTTCTTACTGGAATGCCGGTAAACTTGTCTTTATAGAAAAAGAGTATGGAGGATCATTATCCTATACACCTTGGCTGGGTAAACTAGTCAATGACATGTCTATAAGTTATTTGACAGGGTTCTATAAGATCAATCGAGAATCGGTCATCTCTTCCTCATTAAAGTATTTTGATCTCGGGGAAATAACTTTCAATAGTGGTCCAAATCCAGTCGATATACTTGGAGTGTACAATCCACGTGAACTTGCGTTTGATGTTACCTACTCCAGAAAACTAACTGAAAATTTTAGTCTGGGAATTACCGGACGGTATATTAATTCTAATCTTGTTGGGAGTATCAGCGGCACGGATGCCCAGGCAGCAAATAGCGTGGCTGCGGATATTGGAGCCTTCTATACTAAAGACTATAAAGGAGCAAAGCCCTCAAACCTTTCATTAGGTGCTTCGATTACAAATATTGGTGGTAAGATGACCTATACCGATGATAACAATAAAGATTTTATACCTACCAATCTTCGTTTTGGTTCCGCTTATAAAAGAGAGATTGATGCGTATAACTCGCTTACGTTCACTATTGACTTCAACAAATTGATGGTACCCACTCCAAATGCAGATAGTAGTGATCAAAATAAGGAATTGTTGGGTGGCATGTTTGGTTCATTCTCTGATGCCCCCGGTGGTGCAAAGGAAGAATTCCAGGAAATTACGACCTCTATTGGACTTGAATATTGGTACAACGATATCTTTGCAGCGCGACTTGGTTATTTTAATGAATCGAAATACAAAGGCAATCGTAAATATTTTACCGTGGGTCTTGGTTTCCGCAAAAAGGCATTCGGGTTTGATGTCGCCTATTTAGTTCCAACCAACAAACGAGAAAGTCCGTTGGCGGAAACCATTCGATTCACCCTTCTTCTACAGTTCGATAAAATAAGAGCGGAAGAAGAAGAATCTGTCACTGACTAAATCCTAATGCTAGACCGTACTCTTGCACCGCCCTTTAACAAGAGCACTGCTTTCCATTTACTTTCACCTGAAAAACAAATTCTGAAAAATGGAGCGCCCGTTTACTTCATCTCAGGCGGAAACCAGGAAGTAATTCGTGTTGAACTCATTTTACCTGCTGGCAGATGGTTTGAGAAAACAACAGGTGTTTCATATTTCACTGCTAACATACTTTCAAAGGGAACATCGAGTAAAAGCAGTTTTGAAATTGCACAAGCGTTTGACCAATATGGTGCACACCTTGACATAAGCCCTGGATTAGACGTTGTTTCCATTTCGCTATTTACCTTAAATAAAAACCTACAACCCGCTCTTGCATTATTGCTTGAACTCCTTACCTCCTCAACATTTCCGGATAGCGAAATAGAATTGATGAAATCAATTTACCTTCAGAACCTGAAAGTGAATAATGAAAAAACAAGTTACCTGGCTTCGAAACTTATTCGTAAAAATCTGTTTGGGGAAGGGTATCCGTATGGAGTAGAGTTGGATGAACAGGGTGCAACTGAAGTTTCCCGTCATCAACTCATTGATCATTTTAATACCTTCTTCAAGGATGTAACACTTTTCGTTTCCGGAAAAATAACATCACAAAACAAAGAAGAAGTTACTCAGCTATTTTCTACCCTACTGCTTACTCCAGTAGCCGAAAAAATCATTGCGACACCTGATCTTAAAAAAGTTTCGGAACGCATCGGAAAAGACGGAAGTATTCAATCTTCTTTGCGCATGGGTAAACGCATTGTTGATCGGAAACATGTTGACTATGCTGGTATTCTACTGGTCAATCATATTTTGGGTGGGTACTTTGGTTCGCGATTGATGAAGAACATTCGCGAAGAGAAAGGGCTTACCTATGGTATTCACTCTTCCCTCAATCTTTTAAAGCACGATGGCTTTCTTGCTATTGGTGCTGATGTGAACAAAGAGAACCTTGATTTAACCTTTGATGAAATTCGGAAGGAATTAAAACGGCTTCGCACAGAAGAAATCAATCAGGAAGAATTAGACACAGCCCGAAATCATTTTATCGGAAGCTTGCAATCCGAAATTACCACACCGTTTGCCCATGCTGATAAGATAAAAAACATGGTAATGTTTAATCTACCTGAGCAGTACTATAAAAATCTAATCTATAAAATCGATGCAATTTCTTCTGATGATCTTCTGCGCATCGGGGAGATTTATTTTTTCGAGGAGAGCTTTACAGAAGTGGCTGTTGGTTAGCCGTTAATTGTTATCTTCTAGTAGTTGTTCGAAAAACTACTGATCAACTTTCTCTACTCTTAATCCCACTGCTAAAATTCCTGGTAAGGTATCCGTTCGCGTAAATTGCTCGAACTTCACTTTGAATTTTCCGGGATGGCTAAACTGATAATTTTCGAGAATGTTAAATTGATGATCGTAAATATCACCTACTCCACTGCTGCCAAATGGTTTTCCTGTTTTGCTATCGAACAATAATTCTGTCCTTAATTCTTTCTGCAATACTGTTCCGGCAGAATCCTGAAAGTAATAGGTAAAGAAAAATCGCGCATTCGGATAGTCACTTGAATTGCGGATATTACAATACAGATTGTATTTCTCTCCAGATTGATCAATGGTGAATTCAAATTCAGGAGTTTCAGATACGGCCCAGAAGCTATTATCAAAATCGTGATATTGTTCATACACACGATTTGAATCGCATCCCGCTAAGAAAAAAAGGAGCGCAATACTCCACAGACTCCATCCTTTCATCATGACTTAGGGTCGGGTTTCGGATTTTGATTATCTCGGTTGCCGCGATTATCGGGTCTACGTCTGTTGTTTGGATTATTACTTCTTCTGTTAATATTCCCTCCACCAGAATTAGGATTGTTATTCCCTGTTCCTGGGTTTTTATTCTCTCCTCCCTGATTTCGATTTCCTCCCCCTTGATTCCTATTTCCTCCCCTTTGATTTCTACTCTCTCCTCCTGCGTTGTGACCTCCACCCTTCGGCTTGTTTTTAAACTTCTTATCCATCCGATCAAGGTCGCTGTTCAATGTTTGAATTGATACCTTTTCTTGTAGAACATCCAATGTTAAGTTGGCAGGTTTTTTTCCTTCGGCATTCAACTTCAGGATTTCATTTACACGATCTACATTTAATGGATACCATGTATTCTCTTCACGGAAACCAAACCACATTATCTTTCTGAAGATGTCTGTTTTCTGCAAGGTCGCTTCACCCATCTCGGTAAGCAATGGGCGTTCTATTTTCGGAATACCTTCAAGTGCATCCAGATAGGTTTCCAATTCATAATTCAAACAGCATTTCAATCTTCCACACTGCCCCGATAATTTGCTGGGATTGAGTGAAAGGTTTTGATAACGTGCCGCACTGGTTGCCACATTTTTAAAATCGGTAAGCCACGTTGAACAACAAAGTTCTCGACCACAAACTCCTATACCTCCCAATCTTCCTGCTTCCTGACGCAGACTAATCTGGCGCATTTCCACACGAATTTTAAAATCGCCTGCCAATATTTTTATCAGCTCACGGAAATCTACACGATCATCTGCCGAGTAAAAAAAAGTAGCTTTCGTATTATCTGCTTGGTACTCGATGTCAGAAAGTTTCATTGGTAATTTCAGGTCGCGAAGAATTTCGCGCGTGCGATAAAGCGTAGGTAATTCACGCTTCTTCACCTCTTCAAATTTTTCTAAATCTTTTTGATGAGCAAGCCTGTAGATCTTTTTGATCTCGCCATCATTTGCAATTTTTTTCTTTTGCATTTGCAAACGCACCAACTCACCCTGCATCGAGACGTGGCCAATGTGATGACCATTTGGAACCTCCACTACAATGGCATCTCCGGTTGTTAAATTAACCTTATCCGAATTGCGATACATTTCTTTACGCCCGTTTTTAAACCGAACTTCTACGACTTCAAACTTATCCTGCACGGGCATATCCATATTGGAAAGCCAATCGAATACGTTCATCTTATTACAACCACCCGTATTACAAGCTCCATTATTTTGACAGCCTGAAACCTGGCCGTCTTTCGTTGATCCACATGAACATCCCATCCCGCTTAACCTTTATAATTCATTAAATCTTTTCCAATATCTTTTCTAAAATACATTTCATCCCAGTTAATCTTTGCAGCAGCCTGATATGCTTTTTCTCTTGCCTCGCTCAAAGAATTTCCTGATCCCGAAACAGCCAATACACGACCACCATCGGTTAGAATAGCATCATTCACTTTCCGTGTGCCGGCATGAAATACCAAATCTTTTTCATCAGCCTTCAGTCCGGAAATGACTTTACCTTTTTCGTAATCTCCTGGATATCCACCCGATACAAGTGCTATAGTGACAGTATGATGATCTTCTATTTCTATTTTTGTTTTCGCCAATTCACCTTTGGCTGTGGCCAACAATAATTCAACAAAATCACTTTTTATGCGTGGCAACACAGCTTGCGTTTCCGGATCACCCATGCGGGCGTTGTATTCAATTACATAGGGTATTCCACCTACATTCATTATACCGACAAATACAAAACCTTTATAGTCAATTTTTTCTTTGCTTAATCCGGAAATGGTTGGCTTCACCACCATGTCTTCAATTTTTTTCATAAAGGCTTCATCCGCAAATACAACAGGCGAAACAGCTCCCATACCTCCTGTGTTTGGGCCAAGATCGCCATCGTGTA
>DAIQPD010000003.1:0-116337 GCA_036787535.1 Chryseolinea sp. | reverse complement strand
TCACCATGACCATGTTCATTTTAAGTGTGAGGCGTGTGGTCAGACAAATTGCTTGAATATAGACGTCCCCTTGATAAAGCTCCCCAAGGGATACAAGGCAAACGAAGTAAACTTGCTCGTGCAGGGTATTTGTGATCGATGTTCTTAATAAATTCCTGTTGTGCATTCTTTTATAAACAAAGCACTATAAAGATGTGAGGCAATTTTTTGAGATTGAAATATATTCGTAGTTTTGGAATTACCATTATTCTCAATTCTGTAACAAGTACCAATTTTTAGACACTTTTAACCGGAAACAAGCCACTACTTGCCAACCCTTTCAAACATACTTCTTTTTAATCTTTTTAGTAACGAAAGCGAAAGAGAGACAATACTATTTGGTGTCTTTGCCTTAATTATTGTGGTTTTTTTGGTTTTGGATCTTGGGCTATTTCACAAGCAGGCTCATAAGATAACAACAAAGTCTGCGTTGTATCAATCTATATTTTGGGTTTTTATATCCACTCTTTTTGGATTCTTTATCTACAAATATGACGACTCTGGAGCCGAGGGAGCAGTGCAGTATTTTTCGGCTTATCTTACTGAATACGCCTTATCTGTCGATAATATTTTTGTCATTCTACTCTTACTAAAGTATTTCAATGTAAAGGAGGAATACTATCACAAAACTCTTTTTTGGGGAATATTGGGCGCTATTGTTTTTAGAGCAATTTTCATTTTTGTCGGAGCCATTCTTATCCATAAAGTTCACGCAATACTCTATATTTTCGGAGTCTTCCTTATCTATTCGGGTGTACGGATTTACTTTGAGGATGGAGACAATCACATTGAGCCAGAGAAGAATCCGATATTAAGATTGAGCAAGAAGTATTTGCCAATGACCGACAAAGAGCATGGCGATAGTTTTCTTGTCAAAGAAGGAGGCAAGTGGTTATTCACTCCATTGTTTCTGGTAATTATCCTGATTGAAACAACGGATTTGATTTTTGCGGTGGATTCAATACCAGCTGCCTTTGCCATTACTCAAAACGAGTTTTTGATTTACACATCCAATATTTTTGCAGTAATGGGGCTACGGGCCATGTTCTTTTTGCTTGCCGGAATTATTGATAAGTTCTACCTATTACAAAAAGGTTTATCAATAATCTTATTTTTTATCGGGGCTAAAATGTTGGCTGAAATACTAGAGGGAGAATATCCAATCTTCGTTGAGAAGTATGTAAAGAACCCATACCTTTCGTTTGCAATTATTATAACCATTCTAACAGCATCAATTCTGTTCTCTGTTATTGTACCGCGCAAAGCAGAAAAGACAGAAGAATAATTGCAAGCTTTTGATATGGCTTGAAGAAATAAGTTATTTACTTACCAGCATCCACTCCTTCTGCAAATAAACTCTTTGGCAGAATCTTTAGCAAAATAGGAAGTGTTAAAAAATGATGAGGCATTGAAACGATACTCAAAGTAGGGATTGATTTGAGAAGTTGAATAAGTTCTTTTCGAACAAGTTCTTTCTCCTCCAATGAAAGTTCGTTGAATCGAGCCTTCCGAAGCAGGTCAAGTACAACATCGTTTTGTTGAAGGCCTCTCATCAGCATCGCTTTGTTTTTATCGGCAATACGCGAAACACGTTTAATAAACATATCGCTTACTTCGTTGTAGTTCTTTTTGTTTTGCAGATATTCCAGTTGTGACCAATGTTCCAGAACAAACCCTTCAATTGCTACCAGACTGTAATCAAGATCTTCATCTGAGAAATTCAAGTAATGACAGAAACGTCTTAAGAAGTCAAGCTCACTTTGATCAATAACCTTATCGGACCAGATGGTAAGAATGGCCATCTCGAGAAAAAACTTTTTAAGAATCCATGAATTTTCTGATGGCAGATCAATGTCTTCAACAGAAATTCCTTCTTCAAAAATTCTCAGCGCCTCGTTTTTTTGATCAAGTGAAAGATCCGTGCTTTGAATAAAAAATTCAAAAAGTCTTCTTTCCTCAAATGCAATTACTCTATTGGCATGCGAGGCAGCTGAAATTACTTTTACAACGGAAAACCGTAACTCATCACGTTCATAGCGGAAGAAATCGGCTACGATGCGATCGGCATTGGTGTGTATCCATTGTCCATAAATAAAAATATCAAGGAACAATAAGCTATTGTGAAAGAAGTAAGTCCAGAAATTTCCTTTAAAAGAATCAGTGTGGTCAACTCTTTTATCCAGAATCTTCTCAGCTAATTCAATGGGTGACCTTTTTCCACCAAAAAAAGTTTTGGTTGGAATAGCGAGTTCAGGGAAAATAGTATTGTAAAAACTGCCAATACTCTCAAGCGTCTGTGAAACTACTCTTGAAAATTCTTCGGGTGAGTTTACGGGTTTGTCATAAAATAATAACGAACTGCTGATTAGACTCTCAGCCAGCAAAACTTTCATGCGATCTTTTTCTGACCATGATTCCTGATCAGGAACATCAAGTTCTCCAACCGATTGTCCATACATCAATCCCGTAGGCTGAATAATGCTGTAAAGGGAGTGTTCTGGATGAGAGGATTTTTTGTTTTGACCAACAAAAACATCTTTTAAAAGGTCCTTTCGGAACTCGATGTATTCTTTAAGCCAGCCTTTTTCGTTCGTATTCATGGATTCAATTATCGATTGAAATTACAGAATTTTGCTTTATAGAAGAAAACAAATATTTCAAAGGTCTTTCCAGCCTTTTGACTCGATGTTTTTGGCGGTAGATTCCACCTTAGTTTTAAGGGAGTCTTTGAAGCTGTCGAGACGTTGGGCTAGCGAACCATTATTCGTTCCTAAGATTTGGACGGCCAATATTCCCGCGTTGCGAGCTCCATTCAATGCTACTGTTGCCACAGGCACTCCGCCTGGCATTTGTAGGATGGAAAGGACAGAATCCCAGCCATCAATTGAGTTGGATGACTTTACCGGAACACCAATAACGGGCAAGGAGGTTAGTGATGCTACCATGCCAGGTAAATGTGCTGCCCCTCCGGCTCCGGCAATAATTACTTTAATGCCTTTGCCTCTGGCAGATTGAGCATACTCAACCATGCGAAGCGGAGTTCGGTGTGCGGACACAACGGTGAGTTCATATTCTACGCCTAACTCTTCTAAAACAAGAGCGGCTTCTTTCATGATCGTTAGATCAGAATCGCTGCCCATAATAATACCCACTTCAGCTTTGCTCATATCAGGCCATTATTTTTAAAGTTTGCTTTACAAAGTTGGCTTTCTTTTTCAAACTCTCTACATCCTTGTCAACAATTGTAACGTGGCCCATTTTGCGAAACGGTTTTGTTATTCGCTTTCCATACAGGTGCACATGTACGCCCTCGATCTTCATCACTTCCTCAAAGCCCACATATTTTGCCTCACCTTCAAATCCCGGTTCCCCTAGCAAGTTTACCATAGCACTAGGAAGTAAAAGACTTGTGTTGCCCAACGGAAGATTTAAAATAGATCGTAAGTGCTGCTCGTATTGAGAGGTTGTGTTGGCCTCGATGGTTTGATGACCGCTGTTATGTGGACGAGGAGCAATTTCGTTTACCAATACCTTGTGGTCTTTAGTAACAAACATTTCAACAGCTAATAGTCCAACCATATCTAGTTTGTGAATGATTTTGCGCGCAATAGCATCCGCTTCATTCAAAATATTTTGCGGAAGGTCAGTGGGAGCAAAGAGATATTCAACGAGGTTTTGAACCGGATGAAAAACCATTTCAACTGATGGGAAAGTCTTCACTTCTCCATTTGAATTTCGGGCTACGATTACAGCTATTTCTTTTTCAAAATCAATTCGCTTTTCCAGAATACCGGGTGCATCAAAAGCTTTGTCGGCATCTGCTTCATTGTCTAAAATTTGTACGCCACGTCCATCGTATCCTTCACGTCCAAGTTTGTTTACGGCCGGAAAAAAATCAATATGACGTTTTACATCCACAGCATTTTCAACCAACAAAAATTCAGCAGTAGGTATTCCGATGTTGCGAAAAAAAACCTTTTGAGTTCTCTTATCCTGAATTAATTCGATCACTTCTGGTTGAGGGAAAACTTTTTTCCCTTGTTTTACCAACTCTTTCAGAGCAGTGGTATTTACATTTTCAATTTCTATTGTAATGATATCGCAAGCTGACCCGAACTTCAGTACGGTATCAAAATCGGTAAGTTTACCATGATGAAATTCGCATAAAGTAGAGCAGGGTGCATGTGCATCAGGATCGAGTACACGAAAGGGAATGTTAAAGTCGATGCCCGACTGAATAAGCATACGGCCAAGTTGACCGCCACCTAAAATTCCGAGCTTAAAATGATGATGAAAAGATGAGTTCAAAACCTGTTAATCGTTAAAAGTTAATGGTTAATGGTCTTACGGATTTAGTGCGGTTGATCACATTCAACCATATACCCGCGATTAACATTTAACCTGCATATTTGAAATTCTATATTTTCTTAAAAGAATGAAGGCGTTGCCTTTGCCACATTCACCACATCATCAAATTCAATACCTGTCATTTTGATGGAGTATAACAAAAGCCTCACTTCTTTAACGTGAACCCGTCCATCTACTTCCGACATTTTGTACATGATCACAAAAGCATTTGTTTTTTCCTGATCGGTACATTGATTGAGCATTTCAATTCCAGTTTGGTAAATGTCGCGCTCTTTTTTTTGCTGGACTGTTAACTCAAATTCCCGAAAAGTATCATCGCTCACTTTTTCTTTTTCTCTTATTTTTTGAAGGGCACCCATTTCTTTTTCATCGACTACACCATCGGCACTCACCAGAAGATGCACCAAATACAATAGACCAAGTTGATAGTTTTTGTTCATAGTGAAAGAATGAATGGAAAGATAAGAATTCTGAAAGTTACAGACCTATACTTACGAAAGAATTTGAAACACAGCGAATGCCGATAGGTAGGCCAAGGCGGTCATATAAACGAGTTGAATCATTGGCCACTTCCAGCCTTTTGTTTCGCGATAAACAACAGCAATGGTGCTCATACACTGCATAGCGAAAGTATAGAAAACAAGTAAGGAGAACCCGACTGCAGGGGTAAAGCGTGGGCCACCCGTTTCAGGATTTATTTCCTGACTCATACGTTCTTTAATGGTTGCTGCATCGTCTTCGTTAACACTGCCGATGCTGTAGATGGTAGCCATCGTTCCAACGAAAACTTCGCGCGCAGCGAAGGAGGTAATCAATGCAATACCAATCTTCCAATCAAAACCCAATGGCCTGATAACCGGCTCGATACCTTTACCGATAATGCCAGCATAAGAGTGTTCGAGTTTATACGCAGCCACGCGATCTTCAAAACCTTGTTCAGTTAGACGAAGGTTGGTTGATTCTGCTTGCACAGCTTCTCTTGCGTTATGAAGCGAATCACCCGGACCGTAACTGGCCAATACCCAAAGTATGATGGATATGGCGAGAATTACCTTACCAGCTTCCCAAACAAAGGCCTTTGTTTTTTCTAAGATGGTGAAACCTACGTTCGACCATTTGGGAACACGATAGGTAGGCAGTTCCATCATTAGGAAACTTCTTTCTTTTACGCGGATGAGGAGGTTCATCACCCATGCTGAACCAAGTGCTGCAACAAAACCCAAAAGGTACAAGCCCATTAATGCAAGACCTTGTAAGTTGAAGAAGCCAAGTGCTTTTTGATCGGGAACAATAAGCGCAATGAGAATGGTAAATACAGGTAATCGTGCAGAACAACTCATCAATGGTGTTACCATAATGGTAATGAGGCGCTCTTTCCAATTGTCGATGGTTCGTGTTGCCATGATAGCCGGAATGGCACACGCAACGCCTGACATAAGGGGGACCACACTTTTCCCGTTCAAACCAAATTTGCGCATTACCTTATCCATCAGAAAAACAACACGTGCCATGTAGCCGGATTCTTCAAGAATGGAAATGAAGGCAAACAGTATGGCGATCTGAGGAACGAAGATTAAAATGCCACCAATTCCTGGAATAATTCCTTCGGTGAGTAAACGAGTAAGTGGTCCTTCCGGTAAAATGTTGGAGAGAGAAGAACTAATTTGTGCAAACAGACCGTCAATGAAATCCATTGGCGCCTGGGCCCAGGCAAAAATGGATTGGAAAATGAGAAACAGAATGCCGAAGAAAATAAGATAACCTCCGATTTTGTGTGTTAGAATTTTATCGAGTTGGCTCGAATATTTTTTCCAGGAGTTGTCTGTGTTTTTTAATGTTACATCGCTGAGTAAGTCCTGAATGAAACCATAGCGGAGGATGGTTTCTGCACCTTGAAATTTTCCGGGAAAGAAATCATACTTCGAACGAACTGAATCAACGATTTGCTTTTTCTGGGGAGGCAAAAACTTAAGAGAAGCTGGTTGTTCTAAAAACTGATACGCTTCATAATCATTATCGAGCCCAAGTGTTGTGCGAAGTTCTCTGATGGCACCATCCGCTTCTTTCCAGATTGTGAATACAGGTTTGGAAGGAGGGGCAATTGGTTTGGATAGCAATTCTTTCAGAGGTTCCAGGCCAATGCCATTGCGGGAATTTATAGGAACAACGGGGACACCTAATTTTTTAGAAAGCGAAATAAAATCATAACTGATGCCGGCCTTTGCAACCAGATCCATCATGTTAAGTGCGAGTATTGTTGGAAGGCCGAGGTCAATAATTTGAGTAAGTAATAAGAACCCACGTTTTAAATTGGTGGCATCTGCAATCACTACAATTTTTTCAGGAGTTGAGGGAGAATGATGATCGAGTAATATTTCTGCGACAATCTGTTCATCCAAACTTCGAGGATAAATACTATAGATCCCGGGCAAGTCAATGATCTCTGCAGTAGAGCCATCGGGTAATGCACAAAATCCTGACTTCTTTTCAACCGTTACCCCTGGAAAATTTCCAATCTTCTGATTTAATCCGGTTAGATGATTGAACAAAGAAGACTTACCCGAATTGGGGTTTCCGAGAAGGGCAATTTTTGGCCGATGTGGAGCTGCCATTAATTCAGAATTGAAATGGTGGCGGCTTCTTCCAGTCGCAGTGATAGTTCGTAGCCTGAAACGCTTATACAAACCGGATCACCAAAGGGAGCTGTAAAATTAAATCGGATTGCGGCACCGGGAAGACAACCCATTTCCATGAGCTTAACGGACAGGTATTCATCACTAAATCCAGAGACAATGGCTACCTCTCCTGGCCGCATTTGAGCAACATTCCTGGCGCCTTCGCTCATTTTAACTTATTTAGATTAATTTTAAACAAGGCAAATATAGAAGTGGTTCAGCACCCAAACAATGATTTACATCAGATTTCGAGTTTAGAAGATGTTTAGTTTTTTGTTGAAGTTTGGGGGATGGAGGAGAAGCGGAAAGCAGAAAGTAAGAAGCGGAAAGCGGGGAGCAAAAAGCTTAAGGCTGAAGGTACGAAGCTGAAAGAGGTTAAAGCGAAGGAGACTAGATCAGAAACAAATACATCTTCCGAGAAGACGGATGATTCATTTGATTTTGGGGGTTTGCCGGAACGCAATCTGAAAAAGAATCTGGGTTGTGGATGATGATGGTTTAAACTTTGTGACTCCTTTGTGTCCTTGTGACTTCGTGGCAAATGAAATTTCAACAGATAAATATTAAAACATGAATGGCATTGTTCGATTTTTTCTTTCTGGTTTAGCAGTATTTGCAACGTCCTACCTTCTTTCAAAGGGTGTTCATGTTGAGAGCTTCCTATATGCCTTGCTCGTGGCAGCACTCATTTCTATTGCCAATGTAATTGTAAAACCTATTCTCATCATCCTTACTATTCCCATTACCATTTTCACGTTGGGATTATTTCTACTGGCCATCAATGCCATTATTATTTTGATGGTGGATTATTTTGTGGATGGGTTTTCAGTAGATGGATTTTGGTGGGCATTGGCATTTAGTCTTATCATGTCAGTTTTCAATAGCTTGATTGCGGATTTGATGAAAGAGAAAAAGCATGAGAACTAATTTGTAAATGAACCGAAGACTGTCTTAGAAATTTAATTCTTGAATATCCTAAACAACGTGCTATGAGAAAAATCATTTTACCTATTGTGACTTTGATGTTTGTAGCGGCTTGCGCAGACAAAACCAAAGTTGAACAATCATCATCATCCATTGATGAGGTGACTACTCAATCGGTTTTGGATCACCACATGAAGACTTTTCTTGGCAATGACCTGGAGGGTATCATGGCAGATTACACGGAAGAATCGGTATTGGTTACACCCAACAATACCCTGAAAGGCATTACTGAGATTCGCGATAACTTTGCAAGAGTCTTTACGATGCTACCAAAGGATTCAATCAATTTTAAAATGAATAAGAGTTTGGTAGTGAAAGATCTTGCCTACATTATCTGGGAGTGCGATGCTCCCAAAATTAAGTTTGAGTATGGCAGTGATTCTTTCATAGTTCAGAACGGAAAAATTATTCGTCAGACTTTTGCGGGGATTGTTACACCGAAGTGATTTTCAATTTTGATTTATTAAATGCAGAATAAATCCCTTATCGATTGAATTGGTCAAACTAATTTAATTAAGAGGTGTTTAAAACAGAAGAGGCTGATCACTATGATCAGCCTCTTCTGTTTTAACATCTTTCATTATTAACCATTAACGGTTAACTCAAAACCGCTACGCATTCAACTGAATCTCCTCACCTTCCTTATTCAGGAACTTGAATTCAGTAATACCCATCGATGAATCAACAATGAGATTGACCCAGCGTTTGTATTTGAAGAACCATTTTACGCGTTGTGAAATAATTCCTTTTGTAAAGTACGCTTGAACGTACGGATGTAAAGCCAGTACCAAACCCTTTTCATTCTGCTTCGCGAAAAGATGTTCTACGTGTTTTTCAATCTGATCTGTAACTAAAATAGAGGCAAGAATTTTTCCAGTACCATTACAGGTAGGACAAACTTCTTTGGTAACGATGTTCATCTGAGGACGAACACGCTCACGAGTAATTTGCATCAAGCCAAACTTCGAGAGGGGAAGAACTGTAGACTTTGCTTTGTCTTCCTCCATCTCATCTTTCATGATTTTGAAGATGAGCTTTTTGTTCTCGGGGTTTTTCATGTCGATGAAATCCACCACGATGATTCCACCCATATCGCGAAGGCGCAATTGCCGGGCAATCTCTTTTGCTGCTTCTATGTTAACCGATAACGCAGTTGTTTCCTGATTTTCTTCACGATTCGATTTGTTACCACTGTTAACATCAATAACATGAAGCGCTTCAGTATGCTCAATGATGAGGTAGCCACCTGCCTTTAAACTAACAGTTTGTCCGAAGGCCGATTTGATTTGACGTTCGATGCCGTAATGCTCGAATATCTTGGCTTTGCCAGTGTACATCTTTACAATCTTCTCCTTGTCGGGAGCATTGGTATGGATGTAGGCTCTCACCTCATCAAATATCTTTTTGTCGTCTACGTGAATATTGTCGAACGATTCGTTCACAATGTCGCGAAGCAACGATGAAGTTTTGCTGAGTTCTCCGATGACTTTGTCACGCGGATTGGCCGTAACCATTCGCGTCATACCTTCTTCCCAGGTTGTCACCATCGTGCGCAGGTCACGATCTAATTCGGCTACCTCTTTGCCTTCGGCAACGGTACGAATGATAACACCAAAGTTTTCGGGTTTGATGGATTGGATAAGGCGAAGCAGTCGCTTGCGTTCCTCACCGCTCGTGATTTTTCTGGAAACGCTGACTACGTTCGAAAATGGTACCAAAACCAGGTATCTCCCGGCTAAGGATAACTCGCAGGATAATCGAGGCCCTTTTGTTGAAATTGGCTCTTTAACAATCTGAACCGGGATCAATTGACCTTTAGACACTTGCTGGGTTATTTTCCCATGCTTGTCTATTTCCGGTTCGGAGTGAAATTTTTCTAGTTTCCCACCCATGATCTTTTTGCCGCGAACCAGTTTAGTAAACTTTTGAAGTGAACCGAACTGAGGGCCAAGATCCAGGTAATGAAGGAACGCATCTTTTTCGTAGCCGACATCAATGAATGCTGCATTGAGTCCCTGAACCACCTTCTTAACAGTGCCCAGATAAATATCGCCTACACTAAATTTGCTCCCTTCCTCATCGTTGTGGAATTCTACGAGCGTCTTGTCTTTTAGAAGAGCTATACGACATCCATCTTGAGTTGCACTAATAATAAGTTCGTTACTCAAAACGCTAGAAATTAAATAGTAAAAAGATGTGTACAGTCTGAATGAACAGACATAATCCCGAAAGGATTACTTCTTCTTGTGTCTGTTCTTACGAAGACGCTTCTTGCGCTTGTGAGTTGCCATTTTGTGTTTCTTTCTCTTCTTTCCGCTTGGCATAAAATGCTTTGGTTTTTCTTAGTCTGTTGATTTGCTCCTGGTTGAGAGCGTTTCTCCAGTTTTCAGTTTGTTGAACAATTATTTTAAATCCTTCAGATACGAATCGACTGTAGCTTGCACCGCAGGATCCTTCTCCATCTGTTTCACTTTTTCAAATTGCTCTCTTGCTTTTGCTTTTTTGCCTGTGTTCATATAGGCAATTCCTAATAAAAGCTGACCTTGACTGTTGTTGGGATTGATTTCATTCAACTCCTCCAAACGCTCCACAGCCTTGTCGTATTGACCTGACTGAATTGAGAGCATGCCCAGGTTAAAGAGCGCTAATTCATTTTTTGGATCGGTAGCGATGACTTCGCGTAACAATAAAATGCCTTGCATCGGGTTTGCCGAGCTTACATACGTCATGGCCATCTTGGTTTTTACATCCAGGTTTTTCGGATTTACCTCCAATACCTTTTTGTAAAACTGCTGCGCTTTTTCGGCTAATTGATTTTGCTTGTCCTGATCGATAGCAAAAGAATAGGCTTCATAATAGCGGTCACCCGTTTTGATCCAGTTTTCAGTTGTGTTAAAGAACTTCGTTTTCTCTTCTTCAAACCATGCTGCGCTGTCATATTTGCCAGCTTTTTGGTACAGTTTTGCCAAAGAGTCGGCAAAGATAGCATTTTTTTCATTTTCCGAACTTGCTGAGAATTGAGCCCGAAGATTTTGAATGGACTTTGAAAGTTCTGCCGGAACGTTGTTGTGCATAGAAGTTTGCTGACGCACCGAGTCTTTGTTTTGTGCTGCCATTTCGCTGTCATTTTCCACCACCACTTTAGGCAGTAAAAAAATCAGCCAGATGACAAGAGCACTTGCTGCAATAAGTATGATTCTATTTTTGAGCATGGGAGGAGGAGAGCAGATTCCATCACCAAAACATTTTGGAAGAAGTGATGGTTAAGACCGATTATAATTTATCAGCAGTTTGCTTTACTTTTTCGCTATTCTTGATCTTATTCACAAAAATCTTAGCAGGCTTAAAGCTCGGCACGTAATGCTCTTCAATAACCAATGCGGTATTTCTGGAAATGTTCCGTGCGATTTTCTTCTTTCTCTTCTTGTTGATAAAACTTCCGAACCCCCGAATATAGAGGTTGTTGCCACTGGCCATGGAGTTTTTCACTACGCTAAAGAAGGCTTCTACCGATGCGGTAACATCTGCTTTGTCAACTCCTGTCTTTTCTGCGATTTCGTTAATAATGTCGGCTTTCGTCACTGTACTGTTTTTTTAGTCGAATCTTATGGTAGTAAAAAATTGGGATCGCAAATTTATGTGCCTCATCCAGAATTAAAAATGAATATTGAAAAAATCTGATAATCAAGTAGATGGATAAACGATATTTCTCTGATAAAGTCGCTGAGTGGTACCAATTGAACAAACGCGAGCTTCCCTGGAGAGAGACCAAAGACCCCTATAAAATCTGGTTGTCAGAGATTATCCTTCAGCAAACGCGTGTTATTCAAGGCTTACCTTATTATTTAAAGTTCGTTGAAAAATTTCCTGGTGTAGCAGAATTGGCAGCAGCCTCAGAGCAAGAGGTGCTGAGATTGTGGCAAGGACTGGGTTATTATACACGTGCGAGGAATTTGCATAAGTGTGCTAAAGAAGTGGTGCGTCTATATAATGGAGCCTTTCCTAAAACATATTCTGAACTGCTTAAGCTTCCAGGAATTGGAGAGTACACAGCAGCTGCCATTGCGTCCTTTTCTTATAAAGAGTCAGTGGCTGTTGTTGATGGAAATGTATTCAGGGTATTGTCACGCGTTTTTGGAATTGATTTGGAAATCAATCGACCGGAAGGAAAAAAACACTTTACCCAGGTCGCTAATGAGCTGATCAGTCAGATAAACCCTGATTTACATAATCAGGCGATGATGGAGTTTGGTGCGACTTACTGCACACCAAAGAACCCACTCTGCGAGGAATGTATCTTTAAAAGCACATGCTTTGCTTTTCAGAAGAATGTTGTGAGTGATCTTCCCGTCAAGGTAAAATCAAAAGCATCGCAAAAAAGATTCTTCTATTACCTCGTAGTTCAAAAAGGAAAATCGTTGGCCATGACCCTCCGCGATCAAAAAGGCATCTGGCATGGATTGTATGACTTTCCTTTAATTGAGAAAAAACGAGCTGTTAAGATTGAAACGATTTTGAGTGAGGATGTGAAATGGTCGGCCCGGAAATCGAAGCCCGAAATTTCGGAGAGCTATAAACACGTTTTGAGTCATCAGATAATCACAGCTAAATTTGTCATTTTACCATTTGATGAAATTTCTTCAGGGATGAAAAGGAAATTAAAGTTCTATTCACCCAAGCAAATGGCAGAATTGCCAAAACCGGTTTTGATTAGTCGTTTTCTGCATGATCATCACCTTTTATAGTTGAACTAGGAATGGTAATTTTGAAACGGAATTCAGAAATAAATTTTTAATCTAAAATCTAAAAGTTATGTCAGGTGTAAACAAAGTAATACTCGTTGGCCGTGTCGGAAAAGAACCGGAAGTGAGAAATCTAGAAAATGGAGCAAGCGTTGCAAACTTTAGCCTTGCTACCTCTGAAACGTATAAGGACAAAACCACTGGTGAGAAAAAAGAAATCACCGACTGGCATAACATTGTGCTGTGGCGCGGACTGGCTGAGATCACACAAAAGTATGTTCACAAAGGAGACATGCTTTATATAGAAGGAAAGATGCGCACGCGCTCATGGGAGAAGGATGGAATTACGCGCTACACAACTGAAGTGATTGGCGACAACATGACTATGTTAACACCCAAAGGTGGAGGAGGGAGTTCTGTAAGTTCTGAATATTCTCAGGAAAGACCAATGGCGGAGTCTAGTAATTCAACTCCTCCAATGCATTCGTCTACAGACGATTTACCTTTCTAGTTTTTCAATCACAAATTTATTGCGCGACTACTGAGCATTGCTCAAAGTCTATTGCTTATGGATAATCGCCTGCGAACAATTTTCATTATTACGCTTGTAATCGTTGCATCTTGTTCGCGCGATTATCTACCTAAGCCGCTTGGTTATAACAGATTGATTTTACCTGAACCGGTTTATCAATCATTACCCGATTCGCTTCCCTATTCTTTTGAATACTCTAAACATGCAAAACTTTTGCGCGACACATCGCGCATCAATGAAAGATTTTGGATTGAATTATATTATCCAGCGTTAAAAGCCAACATACACGTTACCTATCATGATCTGAAGGGAAGTAAAAAGTTGCTGCAGGAATATAGTGATGACTCTTACACATTGACTGCCAAGCACCAGATTAAAGCCTATGCCATTAATGAAGTGATCACCACAACACCTAGTGGTAAGACAGCAGTGATTGCCGAGTTAGAAGGTGAAGTGCCAAGTCAGTTTCAATTTACCATGACGGACTCATCTAAAAACTTTCTTCGCGGTGCATTGTACTTTGACACAAAAGTTGCCAACGATTCTCTGGCGCCTGCAATTGATTATATGAAGAAAGACATTATGCACTTGATTAATACGTTGAAGTGGAAATCAACTTCAAAACTCTAGACTTCTAGATCATTTCGCAAAGCCAATCCTCACCCCGCTATAATAATTGATGGTTGGTGCAGCATTGTAATAGCGTTTACCTATTGCATTTAAGTCGTTACCTAAACTATATTTTTCATCGAGTGCATTATCAACGCCAACAAAAAGATCAAGAGAGAATTTATTCCACGTTTTTCGATAACCCAGTCGTCCTCCTAATAAGTTGTAGGCATTTGCATAATCGGTGTTGGCATCATCCAAAGGAATGGCCGCGGTGTGATTGAAAGTGATGTTAGTATAGACTCCAAATCGAAAAGATAAATCAAGACCAGCAACATAAATACCAGGAGCTACTCCTGTTAATCCGTTACCTGCATAACTAATTGTATCTTTAGTATAATCTTTAAACTGATAATCATTTAAGGTAATGCCTGTCCATAGTTTGAAATTGGAAAGAAGAGAATTCTCAGCGAGTTGAGGCATCCATGCAAGTTGAATTTCTAATCCTTTCTGAATAGTACTTCCGGCATTTACAAAATATTCTGCACCATCAGCTTCTCTTCGAATTACAATTGTCTCTTTAAGATTGAAGTCGTAAGCCGCTACATCAAACGTAAGTTGATTGTTTAGCAAATTTCCGCGAAAGCCAAATTCAATATTATTTCCTTTTTCAGGATTTAATTGTTGATTGAAAACAACATTCGAAGGATAAAGCTCTTCCAATGTTGGTGGAGAATATCCTTGGGAGAATGTTCCATAGACTGAAAAGTTTGTGTTTAGTTTTTTGAGTAAGGCAATACGGGGAGAAAACACAGCATCAAAATTCCGTTCATCGTTTACGTTTGGGACATCAGAGAGTCGTGTGAATTTTACATCCGATTTATTTACACTTGCTCCAAGCGTAAGAAAGAATTGACGCGGCAAATAGAATTCACTTTGCGCGAAAATAAAGTAGGAAGTCGTTGATAACTCATCATCATTTTGAAATGCACCGGGTTGACCTTGATTATTTGCATATACTTTAATTGGAGAAAATCCATGTTGGTATTCTGCTCCGAAATTTAATTTCCCCTTTGCAAATTGATAACTTGTATTTGTTCTTCCACCTAAGCCTTGCTCCGCTCTTCGTTCATAGTTACGTGTTGTAGGATTTTCAAACTGGGTGAACGATCCATACAAACCCGTCTTAGTTGACCATTTTTCATTCCAATCATAGGTATGATTAAAGCCGGTGTAAAATGTTTTGTTATAGACCGCTGCCTTTTTATCAATTGCGCTTGGTGTTAGTCTGGCTTGCGTTGGAAGAGTATCATATTGAGCCTTTGTTAATCCACCGGGTGTTTGATAGAACAAATCAGCGTATAAAAAGTTAACAGCTATAGCGCTTTTCTTGCTTCCATCAAAATTGATTTCCCCTTGCAAAACATCTCTTGTCATTTTTGTTTGATCACGATATCCATCAGCTTGTTGATGTGCATACATCAGACGAATGTCAGCTCCATCGGAATGCGCATTACCTTGCAGACTGTAGCGAAACAATCCAAAACTCCCAGCAATAGCTGAAGCCTCAACGCTGTTTTTTTTCAGAGCGGAATTTTTCATCAACATTACGCCACCTGTCCCGGCTCCGTATAAACTTGCGCCAGGTCCTTTGGCAATTTCAATTTGTTGAAGTGAGCTGAAGTCTAAAAGATTGAGATAGGTATTACCTCCAGGATCAGTAAACGGCAAGTCATTCCAATACACTTTTACATTGCGCACACCGAAGGGCGAACGAAGTGTACTTCCACGAATAGAGAGGCGATAACTTCCAGGCGATCTTTCTTCCATGCGAACGCCAGGAATAGAATTAATAACAGGTACAAATGAAGAAGCGCCAAAACGTTGAAGTTCTTTTTCCCCCACTAAACCAATCGCGAGCGGCACTTCTGATATCGGACGATTATATTGATAAGCACTAATAACAACTTCATCGAGTTGCTTAGTAGAATCAATCAACAACTCTTGTGCATTTATTGAAGTTATGAATAACAGACAGGCAAAGAAAGTGAGGGATAGATTTTTCATTGATGTTAATCAGATGTGCAAGATATGCAACGGCTCGATTTGGATGGTGATCAGAAAGGTATTGTTGATTTTAATTGCGCATGAACAACTTCACCAATGAATGGGTCTTGATACAAGTGTCTCAGCAAAGAGCGAATCAGGTATTCTTCTATGGGTAAACGCACATCAAACCAGTAACAAGTTTGGAGTTGAAAATCTTCCATGGTGATTTTATAAAAACTCAATATGTTATTCTGAAGAAATCAGATTCACTTTTCAAATGCTTGCATTTAAGCACTTATTCCGACCTTTCAAAAAAAACAGGAAGCGAAGTCAAAAGATTTAGCGATCTTGCGCCCTGAAACGATTTAGGGCCTTTGACTGTTACTATTCAACCAGCATGTCAAAAGGGCGATTTTAACTTAAAAAACACACAACCATGGGAAGACCCCCAATATTACCGAAGAAAAAGAAAGATGGTTTTTATCTCGAATTGCGTAATAAAGGCGCAAAAGCAGGCATAATCGTTATCCGCGACACACATGAAGCTATGATGCAGGCTGCTAAACAATATGAGAACACTAAGGATGTAATTATTCTTGGTGAGCACAAAAGCGGCAAAAAAGTTGATGACGGCAAGAAAAAGGCAAAAGCCTGATTTGATCCCTCAAGTTTAGAACTCCTTCAATAGATCTTCGATCTTTTTAGAGTCTTCAAAGAAATCCAACAGTCGGAGCAACACCCGGTCCACTAATGTATCGGGGCAGGATGCTCCACTTGTGAGGATAATTTTTGTTGGATTTTTTACAGGCAGATAATTCTCTGTGCGGATTTTTTCCCGCTTGTGATAATCGAAGTGTTGAATCTCTTTGTTTGAAAAAATCTCGTTTTCTGAATTAATAAAATAGGTAGGAAACTTTCGTTCGCAGAGTTCTACTAAGTGAGAGGTATTCGAACTATTATATCCCCCTACTACGATTGCCAAATCGGCATCGGTTTCTAAAAGTTGATAGGTAGCATCCTGATTGTCGTTTGTAGCGTAACACAACGTATCACGTGTATCAGCAAAATGATTTTTAATTTCTTCTGATCCAAATAGCGCAATCATCAATTGCTTAAAATAATCTGCGATGGCTTGTGTCTCAGTCGCGAGCATGGTGGTTTGATTTACAACACCAACGCGTTTAAGGTTTTTTGTTGGATCAAAATTTTCGGAGTACTGACCTGCAAAGTCTTTAAGAAAATCATTACCGGATTTCTTTCCACTAATGTATTCACCAAGTCGATGAGCATCGTTAATATCGCGAACAATTATCGATGGAGCTCCTTTTGAACTATGTGAAAACGTTGCGCGCGTTTCTTCATGTTTCGGTTTGCCGTGAATGATCACCGTAAAATCATCTGTACCTAATTTTTCAGAACGGTTCCAAACCTTTTCAACAAACGGACAAGTAGTATTATATTTTTGAACTTCAATTTCTTTATCTAATAAGAGATGTTCAATTTCCAGTGTAGTGCCAAAGGCGGGAATAATAACAACATCTTCTTTTGTGAGTTCGCCCCAGGGAATAAATTGTGTTCCATCAGTATCCATAATAAACTGAATGCCGCGACTCTGAAGATCCTGATTCACTTCCTGATTGTGAATCATCTGACTTAACAGAAACACACGTTTATCCGGATTTTCTTCTAGGGCTTTATAACTTATTTCAATGGCGTTTTCTACACCGTAACAAAAACCAAAATGGCGTGCGATGAAAAATTGAACGGAACCAAAATCCAATAAGGTAGGAGTAAAATCCTGCTTGCGCAGATCCTTAACTCTTCGCGATTCTTTTATTTTTCCGGTAATGGCCGACCGGTAATAGGCAGGGATTTCGAATTTTTTGATAATACGGTATTTTAACTAACCTCAAAGTTAGTACTGTTCCTTGAAAAAGTTAATCGTTATCCGTTAATCGTGCAGTACGATTAAGATTAACCTCAATCTCAGGCAGCCCGGGAAAGCTTGTTTTCTTTTATTTTGTCAATCGTGATCTCTTTCTTTTCGAGATCAAATGATTTCACTTCTACAAAATTGTTTTTGATGTACTTTAAAACCTCCATCACTTTTCCATCAATCTTGCTGCGTACACGCTCGCCTTTTCTAAACAATCGCCTCATAGTTTAATTTATGAATTTATTACATCCTGAAAGCATAGTTAAATTCTCTTGGGAAATCTTCATACACACCTGAGAGAATAATTAAATCACCTTGTTTCTTTTTCTTTAGTAATTCAGTAAAATCATTAACGTTTCGAATGGGTTCATCGTTCACTTTTGTAATGATGAAGCCTTCCCGCATCTCCGTGTACTTCGCTGGCTTGCCATTTCCAAGATCTTTTACCCGAACACCGTGGTCAATATCTAACTTTTTTAGCACTTTTCCATCTACCTCTTCTAAATCTAATCCCAGCGAAGTAAAGGCATTTTTTTCTTCTGGTTTTATTAACCCCGTTTTTCCATCACGGCTTTTTAAGGTAACGGGAATATTCAATTCTTTACCTTTTCTGTTCACAACAACATTTACCTTATCACCCGGACGGTGTCGACCAATGGCTTCCGTTAAAGCGGTGTTGGTTTTGATGGTAGCCTCATCAATTTTAATAATCACGTCACCCTCCTTAAGGCCGGCATCTTTGGCAGAGCTCTTTTCGGCAAAGCCGCCAATGTAGGCACCTTCATTAACTGCCAGGTTTTGCTCTTTCACTAAGGTGCTATTCACGTTTTGGATACTAACACCTAACCATCCGCGCTGTACAGCACCGAACTTAATTAAGTCTTCTACAATTTTATTTACAATGTTGGAAGGTACGGCAAAACCATAACCTGAATAGGAACCTGTAGGGCTTGCAATCGCAGTGTTAATGCCAAGCAATCCACCATTCAGATTTACCAATGCACCCCCACTGTTTCCAGGATTGATGGCAGCATCGGTTTGAATAAATGATTCGATCGCGGTGTTACCTCCTTGTGTATTGCGATTTAAAATGTTAATGCTTCTTCCTTTTGCACTGATGATACCAGCAGTTACGGTGGAAGTTAAATTGAATGGATTGCCAACAGCCAAAACCCACTCACCCACTTTTGATTGATCGGAGTCAACAAAAGGTAAATACGGCAAATCCTTTGCATTAATTTTTACCACTGCAAGATCAGTGTCAGGATCAGTGCCAATCACTTCTGCTGTAAAGGTTCTGTTATCATGCAATGTAACCTCAACCACATCGGCATCTTTCACAACATGATTGTTGGTAACAATATATCCCCCTGCATTTATAATTACCCCTGAACCCGAACTTTGTTGTGGGCCTTGAGGAATCTGGGGTCCGAAGAACTGTTTAAATAAATCATTTGATTGTACTTGCTCTTCGCCTCTTCTGCCATCTAGAGTGGATTGTATGTAAACCACGGCCGGCATAACTTTCTCAGCTGCACCAGTAAAATCAAGCGGCACAGCTTGTCCGTTTTCATTTAGAGAATAGGCAACATTGGTGGCGGGTGCGCCCGAAACATATTCAAGCTTTACACCATTTTCTTTTTTGTCTAAATAATGAAAAGCAGCAAATGTAAAAACGCTACCCAATACAGCAGCTAAGAAAAGTGACCCAAAATTTTTCATAGTATTTAGATATTAATTTTTTTTTTATGGTTCAACAAAAACCAGACAAAGCTGGGGGAAGCGAAAATTTGTCATTGTTAAGAATATAGATTCTGTCATTTTTTCAACGCCCTCTGTCATCATGCCTATTGTGGCTTTGTAATTGTAGACATTAGTACGCATTTCCCATCATTTAAGTTCTAAGAATACCACTACAAGGGGCACCGAAGAAATGGTTAAAAGGTTTATTTTTATGAATGGTTAAAATGAAATATGAGGCCTAAAATTTTAGTGGGCATTTTTCTTTGTATGGGTTGCCTAACAAGCCAGGCACAACAAAAGGAATTTGGTTGGCTGGTTGGCAAATGGAAACTGAACGAGAAAAATGTGTTTGAGGAGTGGTATGTTTCATCAGATAAAAAAACACTGGAAGGTCTTTCATATCGGGTTAAGGAAAGTGATACTGTTGTGATGGAGCGACTCATGATAAAGTTTGAGCAACCTTACTTTTTTTACATTTCAGATGTTGCAGAAAATCCTGAGCCTGTCAAGTTTAAAATCACACAGTATAATGCTGATAAATTTTTAGCCGAAAATCCGATGCACGATTTTCCAAAGGCTATTCGATACAAACTTATTCGAAAGGATAATCAGGATTTTATTGAAGCAGCCATTGAAGGTGATGGCAAGGTTATTCCGTTCAACTTCACTAGAGTGAAATAAATGCATTAAACCGCAGAGAAACGCAGAGTTAAATGCAAAATACAGGAAGCACTTTCTATTGGGTATACACTCTCCCAATGCTTCAACAAAACCCTCCGCGAATCTCAGCGTCCTCTACGGTTTAATTTTTACGTCAAGCGCCTCTCCCCTACCTTCCCTTTATTTTAGATACTTTTGCGGAAAGTAAAATATTGAAATGACAATTCAGGGAAAGGTTACACTCAAGTCAGGCAAGGAGTTTTCGATTGAACGTTTTCATCCCTGGATTTTCTCAGGCGCCATTCAAACCTTAGACGGGCAGGTAATCGATGGCTGTTGGGTAGAGGTTAAGAGCGCAAAAAATAAGGTATTGGGTTTTGGGCATTATCAAAACGGAAGCATTGCTGTGCGCTTGTTATCGTTTGGCGATACGGCACCAAATGAAATTTTTTGGAAAGGTAAACTGCAACAAGCCTTTCACCTACGAAATAGCACCCGCCTACCTTCCCTGCAAACCAATGCCTTCCGACTGATTCATGGCGAAGGTGATGGCCTTCCCGGATTGATAATCGATTGGTATGATGGTGTTGCAATCATGCAAGCGCATTCAGCGGGGATGCATGAGGATCGAAGAAATATTACACAAGCGTTGCAAGATTTGTTTGGCGAAAAACTGAAAGCGGTTTACTACAAGAGCCAATCAACATTACCCGGGAAAGTTCGCGATGCGCAACAAGACGAATATCTTTTCGGATTAGGTGTAGTGCCACATGTAGTTGTAGAGCATGAAAATAAATTTCTGATTGATTGGGAAGAAGGACAGAAGACCGGTTTCTTTTTGGATCAGCGTGAGAACAGGAAACTGTTGGGTAATTTTTCTTTTGAAAAGAAAGTGTTGAATACTTTCTGTTACACTGGGGGATTTTCAGTGTATGCATTACAAGCCGATGCTACCTTAGTTCACTCTGTTGATGCTTCTGAAAAAGCAATTGCCCTTACCCGAAAGAATATTGAGTTAAATGGCTTCGATGCTAACATACACACCTGTTATGCTGCAGATACCTTCGACTTTTTAAAAGATAAGCAAGACGAATACGATGTTATCATTTTAGATCCACCTGCTTTCGCTAAACATCGTGATGCGCGTCATCAGGCTGTGCGTGGTTATCAGCGCTTGAATGCAGAAGCGATGCGGGTAATCAAACCAGGAGGAATTATTTTTACTTTCTCGTGCTCGCAGGTTGTTGATAGACAACTTTTCTATGACACCATTGTATCAGCAGCGATTCAAGCCAAGCGACAGATAAAGGTACTGCATCATCTCACTCAGCCAGCCGATCATCCGGTTTCCATCTTTCATCCGGAAGGAGAATATTTAAAAGGGTTAGTGCTTTTTGTGGAGTAGCTGAAAATCGATTACTTCTCTATCGGAATAGGCGGAGGTCCATCAGGAATATAAGCTTTGTAAACATGACCGGCTTTGCGGTCGTCAAATTCTTTTTTGATGTCCTTTCGAAGTTGAGGATTCTCAAATAAATCGACCATCGTCATAGCAAGAGACTTGGCTGCGAAGACCATACCTTTATGACCGATTGACATTCCCCCACAAGCAACGACTGACCAACCATGCCATGCGGTGTGATTAGGCGCTGTAGTTACCAAAAGAGAAATCTCTGGGACAATCCAGCTAATGTCACCCACATCAGTTGATCCACCTTGTGGATGTTCTTTTGTAGTTTTTAATGGATAGATTTTTCCATCTAAGCCGGTTTGTTCGCCACCCTGGATTTCTTGTATTTTTTTTGCGAATGTAGTTTCTTCAGGTGTGTATGTAATAGGACCCAGTATTTCTAAGTTATTTTGTAATGCTTCAGCACCTTTCTTGTTCACCAGCAATTCATAATCTCCTGTTTGAACGGTAACCTTCGATTCCACTCCTGCAATTTCTGCGGCACCTTTTGCAATTTCTTTCACGCGTGCAAAGACTTCTTCAACTCCTGTTCGCTTTGAATCGCGTACCCACATCCAAACTTTGGCATATTCGGGAACTACGTTGGGTACATCTCCACCTCTCACAATCGCATAATGCATCCGGACGCTTGGTTGTACATGTTCACGCAACATATTCACGCCATGCGTAAAGGCTTCTAGTCCATCAACAGCGCTTCGTCCATTCCATGGATCAGCGGCAGCGTGTGCCGCCTTACCTTTGAACTCAACAACAAAATCAACCATGGCCTGTGAGCTTTGCATGTTGGCAATAATTTCAACATCCGGATGCCAATCGAGACAAACATCTACATCGCTGAACAATCCTTCGCGTGCCATATAAATTTTTCCACCGACTGATTCTTCTGCAGGCGTTCCGTAAAAACGAATGGTGCCCTTTAATTTTCCTTGCTGCATTAATTCTTTAATGGCCAGAGCAGCACCTAAACTTCCTGCACCAAATAAGTTGTGTCCACAACCATGCCCTGCAGCATCCGCTACTAGTGGCTCTTTTGTTGGAATTGCTTTTTGAGAAATTCCGGGCAATGCATCAAACTCACCCATAATACCAATTACAGGTTTCCCCGATCCATACTCTGCTGTAAAAGCAGTTGGCATTCCGGCAACACCTCGTTTAACCATGAAGCCTTGTGACTCTGCATAATCCGCTAATGCTTTTGCAGACTTATATTCTTTCAAAGCAGTTTCTGCATACCCCCAAATCTCATCACTGAGTTTGATTAACTCTTGCTGGTGTTTTTCTACAGACTGAATGGTTGCTGTTTTATTCGGATTGACTTTCGCCTTTTTTGATTGTGCAACCACCAGGTTTGCTGATCCGATAAGAAGGATGATAAAAATTATGCGCTTCATTTAGTATAGAAGTTAGAGATCAAGGTATTGAATTCTTTTCGAAAGAGATTCGAAGCTAAAACATGCGCTTGATAAAAAATCACATTCATGGTGTTATTCCACAGGTGGCTAATTACTCGTTTATTACAATAGCAATTTTGTCGCCTGTAGAATTAATGGCTAGTCTTGAAATTCCTTTTAATGGAGGTGATCCGCTGATAACATCAATTGGTTTCCATGTCTTATCCGTTTTAGTATCGAGATAAAAAAGCTTCTCACCATCACTCATTACAATTCGGCCATCGTTTGTCCAGGCTAGGTCTTCACGATTGGGGAGAGTCTCTGCCAGCACATCTATTTCATTAATGCTTGTGACTCGTTTGATTAGATATTTAGAGTCTGAAGATTTATCAACATAGCTGAAGGTTTTTGTTTTTGGAATGAGATGAAGGGAACGTCCAATACTGTCCGCAAGCCAAATATCTTTTCCCGCAGACACATTATATAATCTTAAGGTTTGTGGCTCGCCAAGAACAAAGACAGCAACAAGACCATCATTTATCCAGGCATGATATCCAACAGTGAGATTGTTAATAATCGTAATGGCATCTCCACCATCAATCGGATATTTTCCTAGATCCTGTTTGCCATTATCACGCTGAATAATACAAGAGATGAATTTTTTGTCGGGCGTTACAGTAGGGGAGTATTCACGTTCAGATGTGGTTGTAAATCTTTTTGACTCTTTCGTCTGATAATTGTAAGTAAGGATGTCCGTCCTTCCGGAAGTGTCCGCGGAAGCGTAATACAAAATAGGTTTGTTGGGATGAAAAAAGGGTTGACTGTCGTAGCCGGGATGATTGGTAATGTTAACAGGATTGGATATTGTGATTTTATCTTTGCTCAATTTTAAATCGAATAAGTAAATCTCTGTTCCCGGTTGAGCGATTGCTGATTGTGGAGAACAAAATATTAGGAGACTGATTGCAGTTAAGAGTATTTTCATTGTGGAGTGCTTCTTTACTTAAAGGTAATGACTTCTTCTGGCAAACTCATTTCACACTCTACGAAAACAAAGAGAGTTGTAAAGCTTTAGATACTTTTGGTTTATAGAGATCAATCCCCACTGTATTTTCAATATGATAAACTTCTGAAGGTTCTTTTCTGGAGGCAATGATGATCTCTGTATTTCCGGCATGAGGTTTAAATAAATTCATAGCGACACCCGGAGTATTATTGTGTTGTGATAGATGGGATAGTATCAAGTGACTCATAAAAGAGGGCGCATGATTCTTGAAAAGTTCGAGCGCTTGTTTATTGGATATGTGCCCTTTACCCCCGCGAATGCGATTCTTAAGCGCCAGTGGATACCTTCCTGTTTCCAACATGTGATCATCAAAATTCGATTCCAGAAAAGCTGCATGACATTGCTTGAAATACCGGATCACATTTTCGCAGGCAATTCCGATATCGGTAATTACGCCAACTTTTACCTGTTCATGCTCCACGATAAAACTGTGTGGATCGCTTGCATCATGAAATTTTGGAAAGGGTGTTACAGAAAGATTACCTATGGAAATCGATTCGTGTGGAAGAAAGGTATGAACAAGACTTTCCCGTAAACTTACTTTTCCTTCCCGCATCGTTTCTGGAGTAATGTAAACCGGGACGGGATATTTCTTTATGAGAGAGCGTAATCCTCCAATATGATCGCCATGCTCATGTGAAATGAAAATGGCTTTTACTTTCTTCATGGATAGACCGAGACGTTTCATTCGTGTTTCCGTTTCACGACACGAAACACCAGCATCAATTAACACCGCCTCCGTCCTGTTGCCTACGTAGTAACAGTTGGCATTACTTCCTGAATTGATAGAGGCGATGAATAAAGACATAATGGAGGCAAGGTACTCTTTTGGAAATTCTTGTTTAAGGGAATGGTATCGTTAAATAAAAACAAAAAGCCCTACTCAGTGGTGAGTAAGGCTTTTGCGAATTTAAACTGTAAAATAAAATCTTAATCCTCTTTATCCGCTGCGTCAGCTTTTTCAATTTCCTCATCAAGAATCTTCTCAATGACCTCACGCTGGCGTTCATCGATTGTCTTGTCAGTTTTGGCTTGCTTTTTCATAAAGCGCAACATGGCATTCTTCTTTATTTCGTAGGCAATGAAGACTGTGTATTCGTTTGTCTTATCATTAAAGAATTTCTTCTCGTCCATCTTTCGCAAATCCGAAATATTGGTGTTCATGGTTTGGCGTACCAGACTTTGAAATTTGTCGGCAACATCTGCCCCTTTTTCATTTTCAGTTTGACCCAGGTATTGATCCGCTACTTGTTTCATTGTGGTGTTTACCTGTCCACCTAATTGCGCTTTAGCATCAAGATCGGCTTTCGATCGTGCAATGTTATCTTGTGAACTTACACCTTTACCGGTGCTTCTCCAGAATCGGTTATTTGATTCGTATGCATTTCCCTGAAAAGGTTCTTTCACTTTCTTTCCTAAAACGCCAGACGAGCATGCGGCTAATCCGATAAATGAAAAGAGGATAAGTATATGGATGATTTTCATGTTGATGAGAATATGGTGTGGGTTAAAATTAGTAAAAATTGTGCCAGAATAATTAGCCGACTGACCAGGAAGCTTAAACAGTCATAACAACTTGCCAGCGAAACGCCCATTTCCAATGAATGCTGAAGTTGCGCATTTTTGCTTTTGTGAGTATTTCTATCAATTCACTTTTTGTGAAGGCGCGTAGAACCGATAATGGCGCATCGAATTTTACCATGGCTGACTTCGAAAACAAACTTGTTAAAATTTTGATGGAATAGTAAGCCAACGCATGACGATGAATGTCATTTATAACAATGCCAATGCGAACTTGTTTTTTTAGTCCTGAAAAGAACAGACTCAATTGGTGTTGTGAGAAGTGATGAAAGAAAAGCGTACCAATAACTACATCGCATGTAATGGATTGAAATTCTGATGAAAAAATGTCAATCGACTCAAATTGGACATGCGGTAAGTCGTTCAGATTATTTTTTGCAAAGGCAATGATGTTTGGATTGGCATCAATGCCAACGAGTTTTACTTTTTTGTTTTTTCGCTTTGCCCACGCATCTATGAGCCGAAGAATATCACCACCCCCACAGCCCACATCGAGAATGGTAATTTCTTTTGATGGATCTGAATCTTTTAAAAGTTTTGCCAACCCGTTTATCGTTACCTGATTTCCACCAAGCCAGGTATTGATGACTTCAAGTTCACGCAAAGTTTGATCAACCACTTCGCCTGAGCACTGAAGATCGTCCATAATCTCAATACCTTCTGATCGTTTAGAAAAATCAGGCATTTGCTGAATGTATTTTTAGAACCATACTTTCTAATGTAAGCCCGGGGCCAAAAGCAAGACTCAGGATTCTTTCACCATCGTCAGCCTTTGATAACGTTTTGAAAATTTCATTTAATACAAACAAAACGGTGGGCGATGACATATTACCATATTGTTTCAACACTTCGAGCGCATGTTTGTTCTGGTCCTTACTTAAATTCATCTGATGCTCAATTACCTCTACAATTTTTTTCCCTCCCGGATGAATGGCAATATGCTTGATGTCTTGTATTTCTTTCGCGATCTTTTTCAATAAAGAATTTGTCAGCTGTTGAATTCCGGATTGAATAATGGATGGAACGTAAGCCGATAATTTCATTTCGAAACCAAGATCACCAACACTCCATGCCATATCGTGTTCACCCTCGGGCGCAAGGTCGTTGTGAAACTCTTCGAGTGATAATGTTACAGGCTGATCACTATTGGCTTCAACTAAAACAGCAGCAGAGCCATCGGCAAACAAAGCGTTAGCTAGTAAATTATTTTCAGTAGGTGTTTTTTGAAAATGCAAACTGCAAAGCTCCGTGCAAACAATGAGCACTTTCGAATTTGCATCTGATGTACAGTAAGCATCGGCTACTTTAAGTGCATTGAACGCAGCATAGCAACCCATAAAGGTAATGCAGGTTCGTTGCGTAGTGGTAGGTAATTGAAGTGATTTAATAATATCAATATCAAGTCCGGGGGCATACATGCCTGTGCAGCTTACAACAATGAGGTGCGTAATTTTTTGCAGATCAATGGAAGCGTTGAGTTTCATGTTTTCAATCGCTGCCAGACTCAAAGGCAAAGCATGATCGCGAAAAGCTTCCAGTCTTTTTTGAGTTGATGGAAATGGTTCGAAGTCGGGAGTATTCGGGTAGAATTCGAAGTCTTTTGATTTTCCATAGTCGGATAAAACGGAGTACCGATTATCAATACCTGTTGCTCTAAAGATGGTGCGGAGCTTTCGTTCATCATCATGGCTCAATTGCATGCTTCGCACCATAAAATCGGCTAAAGCCTCCTGACTAAACTGATGTGATGGGTTGGCGGTGCCAATTGCCGTAATGAAACTCATGTTTAGGTTATCAGTTAATGGTTATCCGTTAATAGTATTTTTCTTGTCGTTTTGCAGACCGATTAACCGATAACAATTAACGGATAACAAATACCTAATCCAAAAAAGCCTACATTAGTTTCATAAAAAAGTAAAACATGTTTTCAACCTCCTCGTGGCTTCATCTGCGCATTCCATTTTCATATTTCCTGCTACCTGTTTTTTTGTTTTCGCTTTCGGTTACACCGAATATAACCGAGCATACTTTGCTCTGGACTTTTTTGATCGTTCATTTTTTTCTGTACCCGGCCAGCAATGGTTATAACAGTTATTTCGATAAAGATGAAAAAAGTATTGGTGGGTTAAAAAATCCGCCACCCGTAAACCGGGGATTGTTCTACCTATCACTTGCGTTTGATGTCATTGCTATAGTATTAGGATTCATAAAACTGAGCCTTACTTTTTCGATGATGTTGCTGGTGTATGGATTGGTTTCAAAGGCATATAGTCATCCAAGTATCCGATTGAAAAAATATCCGATTGCCGGATGGATCATTGTAAGTCTATTTCAAGGTCTCTTTACGTTTATGATGTGTTATGTAGGCGTTAGCGCTTTACCCATTGAACTGGCAATAAGACCAGCTGTTTTAATTCCTGGTTTACTGGCCACATTTTTATTGCTGGGTACGTACCCCATGACGCAAATTTATCAACATGAAGAAGATGGGAAACGAGGGGATCAAACCTTTAGCAGGATGCTAGGCATTCGCGGAACGTTTTATTTTGTAGGAGGTATTTTTGTTTTTGTAAGTGCCGCCTTTATGTATTACTTCTTCATTACATTTTCTCTTCAGTATGCCCTCATTTTTTTAGCGGCCATGTCGCCTGTGGTACTGTTCTTTTTCTTTTGGTTTATTCAGGTACTTAGAGACGAAACAAAAGCAAACCACACCTATACGATGTGGTTGAACTTTATTTCTGCTACTTGCTTAAATACTTTTTTTATCTATTTGTTTTTAGATTCATCGCATATTTTAAATACATTAGGATAAGCACCTGACAGAATCATTTTTCAGATCAGGAAATTGCCATCCCAACTCTTTCCAGCAAAGCTTTTGTAGCGCGTATACCTTCGTCTTCACTGAGTTTACTTCCCTCATATTCAATACCGATGTGACCAGTATAACCTGCAGCTTTTACGATAGGTAACATCTTTGCATAGTCGGTTTCAATGCAATTACCTTGCTCATCAAAATCATAAGCCTTTGCGCTTACACCTTTTGCGTGAGGCATCATTTCGGCAGTACCTTTATAGCGATCATACATTTCTACACAAGGGGAATCCCACATATCATTTTTTTCGCGTCTCACACAGAAATTTCCAAAGTCAGGTAAGATGCCACAGTTCGCCATACCTGTGCCACTGATAACACCACTGAGCCATTGTCCATCCGAAGAATATCCTCCATGATTTTCAACGATTACATTGATGTCGAGTCCCTTTGCAAATTCAGATAGTGAATGAAGTCCATCTGTTGCTGCTTTTGCTATTTCTTCACGTGTGCCAATACCAAAAGAGTTTACGCGTATTGCATGACAGCCTAAGAACTTTGCGGCCTCTGCCCACTTATAATGATTCTCAACAGCTTTTGCGCGCTTCTTTGCATCAAGATCTCCTAGCTCCCCTTCACCATCACACATAATGAGTACACTGGTAACGCCAAGATCGTCACACCTTTTCTTCAATTCTGCCAAATAGGTTTGGTCTTTTGCTTTGTCCATGAAAAACTGATTGACATATTCTACAGCCGATATGCCGAAATCATTTTTTGCCCTGGCGGGAAAATCAAGGTGATCCAGTTTTTTATCGAATAATGATTTATGCAATGACCATTCAGCCAATGATATCTTGAAGAATAATTCTTTTGGAATGGCTGATGATATGGCGGTAGAATCTACTGTACTTTCAGATGACGACTTGCCGCCACAAGCTGAAAGAAATGTTGTGCCCGCTGCAGCACTTAAACTGATAAGTCCTAGTGAGCGTAAAAATTCTCTCCTGCTGTTCTCGTTATTCATGGTGTCTAGGTTGATGAAAACTTAAGATAGGCATTCAAGGTGACTTTCAAAACCACATTTACTCAGTGATGTTGAGCAACTTAGTGATCCTTCGTGTCTTTGAGATTTAGTGGCAAAAAATTAGGCCACTATTACACGAAGTCACAAAGTTTCACAAAGAAAAATTCAGGCATATTCATAATATTTAGAGGAGTATCAGTTAATCAGAACCCATCTCCGTGTGTGCTTCGCATAATGCTATTGGCAATTGGCTTTACATGAATGGCTAAATTGATGGCAATGTTGGATGCAAACGGACTTCCGAATAATTTCTGTATCTGTCGTCCTCGCCATAATCGTAAGCCAAAATTTTTCTGCCAGAGATTTGAATATCTTCTCTCCATTTCTTCGCGGGAAAGCGAGTTGTTAATGTGTTCTATAATTAATTCGCTGGCGAGTTTGGAAGCGTGAATAGCCATCGCCATCCCATTTCCGCAAAGTGGTGTTATCATTCCGGCCGCATCTCCAATCATCAAGATATGATTTTCAACTGGCGACTTTGTTTCGAATGATATTTCATTAATCGTTTCGGGTTTATCAAAAATAAACTCAGAATTGATGAAAACAGATTTAAGTAAAGGATTTTGGAAGAGAACATTCTCTTCCATCTCCCGAATATTTTTGAACTGACGCAGGTTATCCCGATGCGTTAAGTAACACAATGTTGTTTTGCCATCTTCAATGTTGCTCATTCCACAATACCCACCCTTAAAATTATGGAGCGCGATAAGATCGTGAGGATGATTAGTCTTGAGATGATATTTAATTCCTACGTACGGAGATCGTTTCTGAATGAAACTTCGGTTTAGTTGGACATCTAATTTTGAGCGCTTGCCAAAGCTTCCTAAAACTAAATCGGCTTTTAGATTTTGAGATTGTGTTTTAATGAGAAAGGTATTATCAGAGAATGTAACCTCTTCTACTTCGGTGTTTAATAAAAATGTAACACCAAGTAGTTTTGCTTTTTCATAGAGAAAATTATCGAAGGTGTAGCGGCTGATGCCAAACCCTCCAAGGTCAAGATCCATCATAGTACTTTTACCGCTAACAGATGAAAGCAAAAATCGTGTAATGGATGGTGGCGTAAATTCGAATGGAAATAGATCAAGAGATTTTAGATAGGGAATCGTTTCATTTGAAATGTATTCTCCGCACACACGATGAAAGGGGTATGATTTCTTTTCAATGACGGTGCAATGAATACCTGATTTTGCTAACCGGATAGAAGCAACCAGACCGCCTAAACCACCACCCATTATAATAATTTGCTTCATATCGGCTTCGAATCTCTTGATTTGAGAAAGTTAGATGATTGATTCATTATAAAAACAGAATATTTTGTGTTGGAACAAATCTTGTAACCCAACCTTTTACGTTAATATAATGTCTATATAGCAATCTGGTACAATGGAAACAACGACTAAAAAGCAAATCGATACCAATCCTCTTCACGTTCTTTTAATTGGAAATAATCCAATTGAATTGAGTGGGGTATTGGAAAAACTCAATCAGATCAGGGGTCAACGAATAGTAACGGAAATTGCTTTTGATCTAAAGAGTATCGTGCAAAGACTGATTCGCTTTCAACCGCATTTTATTCTTTTGGATGACAATATTGGCAAGACAGAAATGACCTTGGCCATTCAGGCTCTGGAGTCAAACCAAAAAACAAAGAATGTTCCAATTACATTATTAAAATCATCCAATTACGAAGAAGCGTTGAGTGCTTCTGGCGTATTGGATTATTTGCTGAAACAAAACTTATCATCTGATGGGATTTATACGATGCTGCGCAATTCGTTAAAATTCAAACGAACACAAGAGTATTTGTACAACGCATATCAAAAAAGGAAGGGGCAACTTTCAAAGTTAGTTCGATAATAAAGCGGTAAAAGGTAATGGTGATCTTAAATCTGATCGGCCAATATCAGGAAGGACTTCACCCTTACTCCTTTTCTATTTACTTCCACTTTTACTTTTTTACCGGGTTTATTATTAAGCAACCCATTAACCAAACTCAGGTTTAAATCTCTAAGCGTTATACCGCCAACATTTTCAATAATGTCACCTACTTCTAAGCCCGCTTTCTTTGCTGCAGACTCATCGCGCACTTCTGTGATTTCAAAAATATTAAGATGAACACCTTTTGCTTTTATGGTAAGCCCGCTCAGGTTATGGTGAAAACCTTTTTTGAAGGAAGCGTTCTTCTTAAAGAAGATCTTTTCTTCAGGAAAATCATAGACCATATGAAATCGGCTCATAAGCTCTCCACCAATTGACCCGTTTCTAAAGATCTTACCAACTTTTAAACTATCGAAATAGCTATTGGGATCGGGAAAATTCGTTACCACACTATGCACATTGTAACTACCAAGTTGGAGATTTTCAATGCGACCAATTTTTCCATAAATCTCTCCTCCCAATCCTCTTCCTATAAGTGAACTGAGTACTTTCTCTGGAACATGGATACGATTGTCAGAAAAAGGATCAAGCAGTAAAGCATGACTCGCACCTGTGTCTACCAATAATTTTGCACTTAGTGTGGTGCCATCATCTAATGTTACAGTTGTTATCAGGTAGGGTTTAGTATCTTCAATCTTGATTGGGATAGATTGAAAATTTCGATACTTACGGCTTTTCTCAGGAACGATTAGTGTGAGCAATTTCTTTTCGTAGTCGACATCGACAATGAAACGACTAAATAATTCGTAGCCGAGTATTCCATGCACATCCGTACCAAGGTAATTCCGTAACTCCAGATAATCTTTTTCTAAAACCAACATGGCATGACCACGACTTTCCACACCGGGCATAGAAAGCGAAACATTGTTAGTAATATAGGCATCAATCAAATTTTCTCCTCCGGCACCAGAGATTGTGTATTTGCGGGAATACTGGAGGTTGAGAATATCTGTAAAGGCTTTTTGAGTTAGAATGGTGGTGCGTACACCCGTGTCCAAAATGAATTTCAGTGGTAGTGTATTATTTAACACAACAGGTACTACAATGAGATTACTATAGATTTGGATTGGTATCTGTACTTTCTTTTTTCCATTGGCCAGTGAAAATCCTAAGGGTTGTCCGTAAAGACCAAGTGATAAAAGTGAAGAAAAGAATAGGATAAAAAAACTTCTGTACATAAAACACCTTCGATAAATGTCAATATAAGACAATTTTCAGTGAGCGTGTAATCACCCTTATTGCGGGATTAGGGATATAACAAGTTCTTCAGGCGAGGTGTTTACAACAAGGAAGTCAAGATAAGCCTGACGCAAGAAACCAGTTTCTTGCATTGCGTTCATTTGCTGCAACAATGGATCAAAAAAATGATTTGTGTTTAAAATTCCGACAGGCTGATTGATCAAGCCAAGTTGTTTCCAAGTTAAGATTTCGGCTAGTTCATCTAATGTTCCCCAACCACCCGGCATAGCAATGAAGGCATCCGAAATATCGGCCATACGTTTCTTTCGTTCATGCATTGAGGATACTACTTCCAGACGAGTGAGGTTTTTATGACCAACCTCACGCTTCATTAAAAAGTCTGGAATTACACCCACGGCATTTCCGCCATGCTTTAGCACACTATCAGCCAATATGCCCATTAGGCCAACATTACCTCCACCGTAAACCAGCGTAATATTTCTATTCGCTAATGCGATTCCAAGTGTTATGGCGGCATCAGCAAAAACAGAATTATGCCCGGTTGAAGAACCGCAGAAAACACAAATGTTCATTTGTTGTTAAGCTCTGATGAATCAGAACTTATTGTCATGCTTATTTTTACTCACCATTTTGTTTGGTATTACCCAAGGACTAATAATGGCAAGAACGAATAATGCGATAACGACCCAGAATGGCCACCAAGATAAATCCATATTCAGTTTATTTAAGAGGGGTAAAAATAGACTCTATTCCATAATTTTTTGAGAAAGAACCAAAATTTGTTTTTAGGATAATTAACTTGTCGCAAGCCCATAAATAACGTACATGAAGAAGTTTCTCATTTTTACCTCAATTGCTGTAGCGTCCATATTTATTATTGGTGCCATTGCCTTTGTTTTTATAAAGAAGAATACCAAACAGTTTAGTCCGGAAGAAGGAGTATCCTTTAATCATGGAGAGGTAGAGATTAAAGTGCAATACAACAGGCCGTATAAAAAAGGGCGCGAGATCTTTGGAGCATTGGTGCCGTATGGAAAAGTCTGGCGAACGGGAGCGAATGAGGCTACTACTTTTGAGACCAATAAGGAGCTGCATATTGAAGGTAAAGTTCTGAGAAAGGGGAAGTACACGTTATGGACTATCCCTACCGAAGAAACCTGGACCGTTATCTTTAATTCAGAGGTTGGTCAGTGGGGCGTTAACTTCGATGGTGAGGCAAACCGCAATCCAGACAAAGATGCATTACAAGTTGTGGTTCATGCTGTAAAACAAGAACGTGAATTTGAGCAATTCACCATCTCGTTTGAGAAGACAGGCGAGGATGCCGAGATGGTTTTGATTTGGGATAAAACTTTGGTGGCAGTGCCTATTGTGTTTTAGTATTTGTTAGAATTAAGTTGATATATTTTTTGAATCCAATTATCTCGCCACAGCCTTAATCGTTAACTTTTTGTTTTCAGGAAGAATAGCTTCAATCGCATTTACAAAATACGTTAGTTGTGATGCATTAATGCCTTGTGATGTTAGATAGGTAACGATGGCTTCAGCCTGTTTTGTTGTTCGGTTGTTGTGATACGTTGTTCTGGCCACTAGCGTATCACGTTTTATCAATTGTCCTAAGGTATCGATATCATCAAATTGAGTTACAATAGAATCAATCGTGATCTCGGTAAGATCAGCTTTCGACTGAACAGTATCTTCTTCATAACCACTGAGCAATACCTGTATCTCAAATTTGAGTGCAGGGTTTGCTTTTGCCAAACGCACTAATCGCTTAAGGTCAGCATCAGACGAAGCGTTCAGCTTGGCGGAGTTGGATTCAAATCGCACTAAGTCCAGAGACAACTCATCGCCCGGTAGTGGTTTTTTTAATGTGACGTTTACCTTTTCACGTTGCGGTATTTTATCAGTTTGCAAGTCAAACTGTTTCATGAAGTATGTTACATTTCCTTGTTCAGGATCAACCGCCATTTCATATTTTGAACCTTCCATTAAATAAAAAAAGTATGATCCATCATTCAATGGTCTTCCTGCGTAAATACGTTTATTTGTAATCAAATCAATAATCGAAATGTATGCAGGTGTAGTTGGATTTTCGGTATTGGTTATGATGCCCTCGACTTTCATCATTCCCTTTGGCCGGAGATCATTTGGAATTAGAAATTCAACGAGCTCACTTATTTTTCTAGCATTTACCACGTCTCTTAATAAGTACCTGCCTAAAGCCGATACACTAACATACTGATCATCTTTATCCGTATTAATGTAATCCAACGCAACAGGAGTTGACCATGCGCCATTGGCATATTTGGTTTGGTATAAATCCAGACCACCCTTGGTACTGGCCATTTTGTTTGAAGAAAAAATAAGCGTTTCGCCATCGGCCATAATGCGAGGTGTTTGCGAATTACCCGTGTTGATAGATGCCGGGAGTTCTTCCGGTTCTTCCCACTGACCATTTGGTTTTTTCTTCGATCTGAAAATCCTACAATCGCTGGCGTTGTTCTGATCCATTCGTTCACATCGCATAAAATATATTACACTTCCATCAGGCGTAAAAGAAGGGCATGCTTCATTTGATTTTGAATTGATCGGTAACAAAAGATTTTGTGGATCGGCCCATGTATTACCTTTTAGAGTGCTGGTAAAAATATCGTATCCTCCTATGGTGGGCGACTTTGCCGATGAATAATACATTTGTTTTCCGTCTGCACTTAGACCATAGCCACGAAGAAAAGTTATGCGATGATTAATGGTTTTTGGAATGACCATTGGTGGAGACCAGTCACTTTCACGATACGAATAATTTAGCGTGAGCGCGCCATCTTCTCCACTATCGGAAATATAGAGCAAGGCATTTCCATCGTTGCTAATATAAGGCGCGTATAAATTCAATGATGGATGATTGATCGAACTGGGGAGTCTGCGGGTTGCCGATTGCGAAAACGATGAGAGAACGAAAGTGATCATCAAAAAGCAAAGAAGAACAAATCTTTTCATGTGGATAGAATTTTCAAGAATGTATGACGTACAATTTACGATGTACAATTTTAAATCCATCATGCAAATTGTGCATCGTACATCGTAATCTGTAAATTAAAAGGTAAATATTATCAGATTTTTGATTTGAACATCAGGTTTTTCAGGTTTGCAGCGTACATTAGCTTGACAATTTAATGATATAAAGTTCATCTATGATTCAGGTAATTCCTTCTATCGCGATTCGAAAAGGCAAGGTTGTAAAGATGCGAAAGGGCGATCAGTCCAGCGAGAAGGCGTATGATGAAAACCCACTCGATTTGGCGAAGCGATTTCAGGATCACGGGATTGAGGTATTGCATTTAGTGGATTTGGATGGAGCAGAAAAAGGTAGTCCGGTAAACTGGCATGTATTGGAAACGCTTGCCGGGCATACCGATCTTAAGATTGATTTTACAGGTGGTATTTCCACCGATGGCGATATTAGTAAGGCTTACGAATATGGGGCAGACTATATTACAGCAGCAAGTCTTGCCGTTACAAATCCGGAGTTGTTCGCTTCCTGGATTGTATCGTATGGTCGTGAGAAGATGACATTGGGTGCCGATGTTGTGGACATTAAAACAAAAGCACTTCTTTTTAGAGGCTGGCAGAAAAAATCAGAGCTTACTTTATTTGAACATGTTGAATATTTTTATTCACGCGGTTTAAAGTATGTGAAGTCAACAGATGTATCGCGCGATGGTGTACTAGAAGGACCCGCGTTTAATTTTTATAAAGAAATTATTGAGGCCTTTCCTGAAATTTGTGTGTTGGCCAGTGGTGGTGTACGCGGCATAGATGATATAAAGCGATTAAACGATATGGGAATTTTTGCCGTCATATTTGGCAAGGCTTACTATGAAGGGATATTAAAGCTGAAAGATCTGGAGCAATTCCTCGTTAAAAAAGAATCATAAAAAAAGCCCCGAGTTTATCGGGGCTTTTTTGTGATAGGTAATTTGAAAAGTTTATTCTACCGTAATATCAAAAGTCAAATCAATATCTGTTTCACCATCGGTTGATGTTGAAGTAGATGATTTAATATCGGGTTGATGTTTTAGCAGTACTTTAAAAGTTCCTGAAGCAGCTAAATCCGTGGTAGTCCACAGAGTTGAAAGACCAATAGGTAATTCATTTACATCTTCATCACTATAGTTAAGATCATCACTTCGGTTATCGATATTTCCACTACCTGTTGGATCTGAAAAAACACCATCCGTCCAAGAGAAAAAGAATTGATGTTCGTCTCCCTCTTCTTCTATTTCATCACCAATATTATATTCCGGATCGCCTGGATCAGCCAAGTTGTTTAAGATTTCAAAAGTTAGCGTGTAGTTTACTTCCTTTGCTAAGGCAATGGCATTATCCACAGTAATATTACCCGGCCCAATTCCATCCGGGTCGGTGGCAGTAGCAGTTACTGAGGTTCCACCACCAGTTGGCGTGAAAATAAGTTTCACGCTGGAAATGAATTCAGGAACATCTTGTTTTGCCGGGTCATCGTTATTGCATCCAGCTAGCCCAGCGAGGAAAACAATTACGAATACTTGACTGAGTGATTTTAGTTTCTTTGATACGAGGTCTTTCATATGATTTTAGTTAATGCAACATAGTTGCAAATATAAAACATTATTTGATAGTCCCTTCTTATAAAATAGATTTTTAAAAACTGTACTTTATTGCCAAGGAGATATTTCTACCTACATCGTCAGCATAGTATCGCATTCGATTAGTGTATTCGCGGTAGCTTGTATTGAGCAAATTTGATATGCTTACTTTAAAATCGAGTTTCGATTTTTTTAATGGATAGGAAATGCCCGAGTTGATATTCCAAAGAAAATAGCCTTCGGGAGCAGAGGCGAAATCGAAGGGAGGTAAGGTCTCTCCATTCTGATCTGCTAAAATGATTTCGTCAATTGTTTTCTTTTCGGGTGCTCTGTTTTGTTTTGCAACGTATTTTATTTTTGATTCAATATAAAATGAATTCCATTTCTTTAACTGATGTTGTTCAAATCGGGCATTCAGTTCGAATCGATTTGAAGGAATAAAATACAGGTATTGGTTATTTGTTTCATCTGTAGCGCTTAGCAAAGAAACTTTTGATCCCAGTTTAACTTTTTTATAGATTTGGTATTGCATCGAAAAATCCATTCCCAGAAATGAAGCATCGGTTTGCTTATAACGAAAATAGGGTGTAGGACCCGTGAAGGTTACAGTTACCCCTGTTGGGTTTAAATAGATGTAATTGAAAATATAATTGTAAAAGGCCGTTACATCCAGTTGTAGCTTGTCGGAGTAATATTGATAGGTATTTACCCACTTCAACGCTTTTTCATTTTTAAAACTCGATTGATTGATATCGATGATGTTATTATTGTCATCTAACAATAGACCATATTCTACCGCTCCAGCACTTTGATGTCTGCCAGAACTATATAATTCTGCAACATGAGGAGGACGCCAAGCACTGGAAAGTGAAGTGATATACATGCCATTTTTGTGCAGCTTTCTACTGGCACCAAATGTTAAACTGGCATTGTGAAATTTTAATGTGTTTCTGTAGAGTTCGTTTTTGTAATCATACCCTACAACTTTTGAGTAACGATAATCATAGCGAACACCTCCATCTAAAACCCATTTCTTCAAATTGATTTTTTGAATAACATAAGTACCAAGTGTTGTGCTGTTAAAATTGGGTATGAATGGGATTCGATATGTGCCATCAATATTGTTGTTGTCCTGAATCATTCCATTGATACCAATACATCGAACCCATTTTTCTTTGCTCTTCTCCCATTCCGCATCAAGGGTGTGAGTTACTAATTGTAAATCAATGGACGGTATATCATATAAATTTCCTTTGCGCACATCAAACTCTTTTCTTCTGTTTAATTGTAAGCCATATTGAATACTGAATTCATTATTACCTATTTGTCGGTGTGCACTTAGTTTTAATAAGTCGTGTTCAACTTCCTGGCGAGGGTTAATCATGTTATATGTAAAATCCTCCGTGTATGCCGGAGGCTCTCTTTCTAAAGCATTTTCCAGATCCTCAACACTTTCAACAGATGAGCCTCTAAGAATTCCAATCTCCGTTTTAAAATGACTGTAAAAAATTTCTACACCAGTGTTTTCAGTATGATATCCTGTGGCGAGAGAAAAATTCAATTCATTGTAGCCTGTGTTTGATAAATTGTAATCGGGTGTATGAAAGTCGCCCGATTTTTTTCCAGTTCCCTGAATCCGCCACCCCAAGCCTTTCATTTTTTTTAATCCACCCTCCAGCATTCCTGAAATCGTGCCCGATCTTCCATTGGATTGACCAATCAAATTTAATTCACCACCTAAGGTATTTGTAGTTGGCAAATCAGGCGGATTGACTATGACCACACCACCAATAGCATCTGTTCCATATTTAATGGCGCCAGCATCTTTTATCACAACTATATTGGAAGCAATAAAAGGATCAATTTCAGGAGCATGTTCAGCTCCCCATTGTTGTCCTTCCTGTCTTATGCCATTGTTTAAAATTAATATTCGCTGACTGTGCACACCATGAATTACAGGCTTAAAGATTGATGGACCAGTTTGAATGCTGGAAACACCAGGAAGCTCTTTCAATGATTCGCCCAACGACATTCCTTTTGTTTCTTCTAATGTATTTCCAGACAGCGAACTAAAGGTTTGGTTTTGCTCAACATGCTGAAACCGATCTTCAACCACAACTTCTTCCAGCACTTCTTTGCTTTCAATTAAATCAACATTAACAATTGTGGATTTTTCAATCTTTAAAGAGATCACTCTATCCTCATAACCCAAATACTTTATTTCGATTTTGTACTTGCGTTTGCATAAATTTTTGATTTCGAAGTCGCCTTCAGCATTGGCAATTGATCCGGTACTTAAATCAATTAATGTGATTGTCGCTCCGGGTAATGGCTCACCATTGTCAGACGTAATTTTTCCGGTAAGGGCAAATGAACACGATTCTTGAGCCATTGAATGACAAATGGCTACAAAAAGCAGGAAGACGAGGTGTAATAGTGATTTCAATATATTGCAACAATGTTGCAATATAGCAATTGTTAGAATAGGATAGGATTAATCTACGATATCCTGAAGTTTATACTTCTGAATTATGTAATAAAGAAAATTGAAAGAGAGAATGGAATCATCATCTGATGATGGCTTGACTTCTGGTCTTGTGATTTCGCTGGAAGGCTTTGAAGCGCGAGTGGCAGATGTTTTTTGGACTACAGTTGAAGAATCTTTTACAGGAGAAGCGGGTTGAAATTTCCGATGTCGATCAATGCTTTCGCCTGGTGAATTGATGGGCTCTTTTTCCCGATCATAACTGCTTTCGAAACCCTCTGTTGAGCTAGCTGACTCTTGAGCGTAAAGTCGTTCTCCGCACAATAGCGAAAATCCTAAAAGGAGAAGGGAGAATAAGATTCGACTAAGTTTAGGCTTCATAGTAATCTTGAGTCTTTCTGAACGGCAAACAAACGCTATTAGTTTCTGAAAAGTACAGAATTAAACCAGCATTGCCGTTTTTTTAACAGAATCCATAACTGAAATCCGTTAGATGTGCGCTATTTTACGCTTTAATGCTTCATTCGCATAATCTGAAATGCATTTTAACATGGAATTAACATTTGACACCTTTTTAAAAGTGGATTTGAGGGCAGGCACCGTTATCAAAGCAGAAATGTTTTCGGAAGCAAAAAAGCCTGCTATTAAGCTTTGGGTCGACTTGGGTGAATTGGGTGTTAAAAAAACGAGTGCGCAAATAACCCAAAATTATCAGCCGGAGGAATTGATTGGCAAACAGGTGATTTGTGTTACTAATTTTGCACCGAAGCAGATTGCCAATTTTATTTCTGAGGTATTAGTCACCGGTTTCCCGGATGAAAATGAAAATGTTGTTTTGTGTAGTGTAGATAAAAAAGTACCGAACGGCTCCCGCCTTTATTGATGGATATGCATTTTGAACAGCTCGAGAAAATTACCGGGGGAAGAAATATTCTGGTTTCTAAAAACAGAATAGTAAAAACACTCTCCATTGATAGTAGAAAAGTAAGTGCAGATGAGGGCACACTTTTCTTTGCGATAAAAGGTGATCGACATGATGGACACCACTATATTCATGAGCTCTACAAAAAAGGTATTCGTCTTTTTGTTGTTGAACAGAAAATAGAAAGTATTCCGGCACTGGAAGGCGCAAGTATTCTGGAAGTAAAGTCTTCCATTAAAGCGTTGCAAAAAATTGCGGCATTTCATCGTTCGCAATTTTCCATTCCGGTTATCGGCATAACAGGGAGCAATGGAAAAACCATTATTAAGGAATGGCTTTATCAGTTGCTGTCTTTCGATAAGGTAATTTCAAAAAGTCCGGGTAGCTACAACTCACAAGTAGGCGTGCCTTTAGCCGTGTGGCAACTTCAGCCACAGCATCAGCTTGGAATTTTTGAAGCGGGCATTTCGCGAGAGAAAGAAATGGAGAATCTGAATAAGGTAATTCAACCAACCATAGGAATCTTTACCAACATTGGTTCAGCGCACGATGAGGGATTCAAATCACAAAAACATAAGATTCAAGAGAAGTTAAAACTTTTTCGGAATACTGATTTCATTCTGTACTGCAGTGATTATAAAGCAGTAGAAGAAGAAATTAAGAAATTATCTGCTCCTGCGTTTTCATGGGGTAAGCTTCCTACAGATGATGTTTACATTCAACGAAACGGAACATCTTACACCATTACCTATACAGGAGAACAAACTTCTTTAAATCTGCCTTTTACAGATAAGGCATCGATCGAAAACTGTTTTCATTGTGTGGCGCTCATGCTAAAACTGGGGTATTCAATTGAGCAAATACAAAAACGCATTGCAAATCTTCGCTCGGTAAATATGCGTCTCGAACTGAAAGAGGGCATTAATCAATGTCAGCTTATTGATGATACGTATAACAATGATCTTGGTGGATTGGAAATCAGCTTACAATTCTTGGAGAACCAGCAAAAGAAAATAAAGCGTCTAATTCTATCCGATATATTAGAATCGGGTCTTAATGAAAATGATCTAGTAAAAAAAATTATTGAGTTGGTGAGCTCTAACAATGTAACACACTTTGTTGGAATTGGCCCTGTCATTAATCGATACAAAAACCTTTTTGCTTTTGGATCATTCTATTTGTCGACTCAGGATTTTCTTGATCAATTTCCGCTGGACGAACTTCAACAAGAAGTGATTCTGGTAAAGGGTGCGCGGTCATTTCAGTTTGAAAAAATTATACACAAACTTCAGCGCAAAGTACACGGCACGGTGATGGAGATTGACTTAGATGCATTAGTTCACAACCTTAACTTTTTCAAGTCGCGGTTGAAGCCCGTTACGAAACTAATGGTAATGGTAAAAGCATTTGCTTATGGCAGTGGAAGCATTGAAATCGGAAATTTGCTTCAGTATCATAAGGTAGATTACCTGGGTGTTGCGTACGCTGATGAAGGTATTGAGCTAAGAAAGAATAATATCAAGCTTCCTATAATGGTAATGAATCCATCGGAAGAAAGTTTTGAACAACTTCTTACCCATAACCTCGAGCCTGAAATTTATAGCTTAAACATTTTACATTCGATGTTGCATTACCTGCAAGGCAAAAAATGTGTTGTTCATTTAAAGTTAGATACAGGGATGCACCGACTTGGTTTTGAAGAGACTGATATTGATGTATTGATTGAACAACTTAAAAGCAATCCAAATATTCGGGTTGCATCAATCTTCAGTCATTTGGCTGGAGCTGACGAGTCAGATCACGATGCATTCTCGCGTGAACAAGCCAATCGATTTTTACAATGGAGTGATAGAATTTCCAAGGCGATCGGTTACAAACCTGATTATCATATTCTAAATTCTTCTGGCATTCTGCGTCTTCCCGAAATGCAGTTTGACATGGTGCGTTTGGGTATTGGACTTTATGGTGTTGACCCAACGCCTTATAATTTTAATGAACTCGAATCCGTAGCAACGCTGAAAACAATTATTTCGCAAATAAAAAAAATAGCGAAAGGCGAAAGCATTGGCTATAGTCGAAAAGGACAAGCAGAAGAAGAAATGACATTAGCCACGATTGCTATTGGTTATGCTGATGGTTTTAGCCGCGCATTTAGTAATGGCAGAGGGGAGGTTTTGATTAATGGTCAGTGTGCACATGTTATAGGTAATGTATGCATGGACATGACAATGATTGACATTACCGGAATTGATGCGCGAGAAGGTGACGAAGTAATTGTATTTGGTAAAGGCTTACCTATTGGCGAATTGGCAAAAAAGATTCAGACCATTCCGTATGAAATTTTAACCAGCACGAGCGAGCGCGTAAAACGTGTGTTTGTAACAGAGAGTGTTTGATTTTATTGTTTCAGGATTCGCGATCTGTATTCTGTTTCTGAAGTCAGCACTTTTAACAAATAAATTCCAGGATTAAGATTATCTAACGAAATGACTTGTGTCTTCGAATCAGTTGAGGGTGAAAAAATTCCGACAGACTGACCCGCTGCATTTATTACTTCTATCTGCAAAATCTTTTCGCTAATGGGCGCAATGATTTGAACATCATCTTCTACAGGATTTGGAAAAACATGATAAGCGTCATCCTGATATGTAAATTGATAGGATACGGAATCGATACAAGTGTTGTGGTAAATGGTTAAAGAGTATTTACCTGATGTTGTGGGAGTGAAAACAGATTGAGTTGCTCCGATAAGTTCTTCACTATTTAAGCTCCATTGATTTCCGGAAAGGTAATTTGAATAAAGCATTCCATTGTTCTCCGTTATGGTTATTGGTTCAAAATTTAAAACATCAACGCGTAAACTTGATCGTTCACTTATACAACCAAAATTGAAAACAGAAGAGACAAAAAATGTTGTTGGTTTTTGAATGGATACAATCAATGCTGAATCTTGTGTTTGTGCCAGAAAATCATTGTTGTGGTCATACCAATTAAAGGCTATGGCATCTTTCACATTTTTAAGAAGCAAGGATACGGTGTCTGTATTGCACGCAGATTTTTCAATGAAATCAGGTTTGGATGTATTTTGTTTCCAGAGTTTAAACGTTCCTATTTCTTTTGAGGAACAAGGGTTGTTTGCTTTTACGTTAATGGTGTTCAATCCATTTTTGAAATCCTCAATACTTATATCAATGACAGCACTATCATTTTTCTGATGAAGGTAGGATGCGATTTCATTTTGATTAGTAAATACTTTGTATCGCACATTCAGCTGAGTGTTTTTTAGTTGTATTTTACAGTCGGAACCGTTATCGCATAAAACAGAATCGGCAGAGACAAAAGTACTGTTGTTTAATGGACGTGATTTAAAATGCATTGTAAATCGATTCGCCTGATAAGAGTCAGGATCTTCGGTTATCGAAAAGGAATAAGCAAATGAACCATTAAGATCCTGGTTTGTAAAATTGTCATGAAGTGTAATGTCATGAGTTGCAAACAAACCAAAGCTGCTAATGGCGAGTTCATAATTACCTACCGGAGATTTGACGAACGAGCCATCACTCTTTTTCGCAAAGGATAGATTTATCGAATGAGATTGAGAGCAATCAATATGATCCACAGCAGAGATAGCTAAAGAAATATTATCTACCTCGAAAGAAAGATTTATAAAGTCATTCGCAAATTTTGGAACATCCAATGAATCGTATCCTGTAAAGGAATGATCGCGAAGACGCAAATACGTTTTATCACTGTGTTTAGATGATTGAATGCTGACTTCCAAATAATCGGGATCAGAAAATTTCTTCCTATGGAAAGATGTGGAGGTCATTGTCTTGGCTGTTTCTTTTATAGTTAGTTGAGGATTTGCATTATTGGTCTTAATCCAAAAGGATTGACCTTTTGCAATGCGCCCGCTGCCCAGACTTCCTACAGCTCCATCCCAATACAAAAAATTATCAATGCCATTATCCCGTATGGCAATTCCATTATCAATATTTATTTTATCCCATCCATTTACAACATCCCAATCAATCGAAGCTGGATAAGGATTGCCTACCAGATTCCATCCATCACTTGCCGGAGTGTTTGTGTTCACGTAGGTAACAGGTAATTCAATGTCGCCTTGATTAATAGTCCCGGTTACATCCCAGGTCGTTGCATTGGTTCCTTCTCGAATAAATGCTGAATATCCTCGTCCTGCTTCCATTGGATTTTCTGAAGCCAATCCAAGAGAAGGATATGCTATCCAGCCAAGAGGATCAAAAAGTGTTTCATCGTAATAATAAAATGAAGGACTTGCTGAATTTATTCCTGCACCTGTACTCGGATCATCAAACGTTCCGGTAATTGGGAAATCATCCATCAGGCTTTCAATCGTAGCATTGCTCACAGGGCTGGAAAGGTACCTATAAATTCTCCCTTCACCACTCATGTATCGTTGTACGTTTACATCGCCAGAAATGGAAGAGCCAGTAGGTAATGTATTGATAGCGGCATCTGCGCTTCCATCATCAGAGGAAGAAACCAATGTTAAATTTCCATTTGAAAATGCAGTTGTGTTTGTTGAAGCGACATTTAATGTTCCTCTCAGGTTTGCAGAATTTGAGAAAGTAACGGATGTTCCGGATGATTTGTTGATGTTGATATGATGCAAGGTATCGCCAGAGAGAATTATGTTTTGATTTACTGATCCAGCTAATGACAATGTTCCATTACCAGCGTGAACAGAACCCCCACTTTGAAGATCAAGATCTCCATGAAGAATGAAATTGGTTTCAGGTAATATTAATTTTCCGTTAGAAACAACGGTAACATTGCCTTCGACTTTTGAATTTCCCTGAACTTCAACACCAGTGGAATTATTAATGAGGAGATTTACACCGGTTGTCCATGACCCTAAACTCGTATATAGTTGAGAGGATAATCCATTAAGCTCTATTGTTCCCAATCCATCTCCACCGTTGGTTATATTAATGCTACCCGCCTGGAATATAAAATCTTGGCTTACCCGTAGATATCCTCGACCGCTAGCCGTTGCTGATGCAAATCGTAAAGGCGAAGTGGAGTTCATCTCGAAATTTCCCGCTACGTTAATGTCGCAATTACCTGTGGTAGTAACATAACAATTGGCGGTAGCAGTCGAGAAATTTTTAAAATTACCTGCAATAAAAACTGAGGTATTTGCTCCCCGGCTAAACCACACGCGAGATCTCCCCTCAATAATTAGATCACCTCCAATGGTAATGGTAGTTGAATTACTAACATCAAGCGAAAGTCTAATGTAGCCTGAGCCGGTGCCTTGAATTAAGAAATTGCCTTTGATGTTTTGTAACCGTCCAGCAAATTCGATACTTGCACTTGTCGCTTGATCAGGGCAATTGTAAATGACATTTCCGAAGGGTTGACTCCATAATACATTATTCAAAGTTTTGGTGGTTCTGTAAGCTGTTATTTCAAAATTGGAGTTACTACTCCATGTAGCAATAGGAGGTGTGCCCGCAACGCTAAAGAAGCGATGCTCATAGGTAGATCCATCATAGAAAAAAGTATTTTCTGCTGTTGTTCCTGAAGTGGTTGCGCTGTCAAGACAAACTAATCGACCGTATACTTTGAGCCCACCATTAAGAATTTGCAGATCGGGTGCTATTGTAAAGGCATTGCTCAGCAATAAGGTCGAGCCCGCTTCAATAATTAAGGTATCGTTTAAAGTGAGTTCATCAACTTTCAAAACAGTATCTGAATCTAATGTTACAATATGGTTGATGATAATTGCGCCTGCGGTTGAATCAGGAGCGACACCGCCTGACCACGTTGAAGGTGAACTCCAGCTACCAGATTGAACAGTGAAAGTTTGGGCGTTTGAGGTTGCAAAACAAAATAGCAGAATGCCCACAACGCCCAGTTTTGTGTTGAGGCTTTTCATAACATAATGGCTAACGACTATTTGAAAGTACTAAACTTTAAGATAAATGAGAAAAAGATTTTGGCTTAAGGTACTCATGGCCATGGATTGACAGATTCTGGTAATTCTATAACCAAGAAATCAGAGACGAAAAGAAAAAATGTTAAGTTCCTTCAATTGTTTTGTAGGTACTTTAACTTGCGGCAAAAGACGGGTGATCCATGTATGCGATTGTAGATATTGAGACGACAGGTGGGTATGCAGCCAATCATCGTATAACCGAAATAGCCATCTATCATCACGATGGTGTTCAATTAACGGATACCTTCCAAACGCTGATTAATCCCGGAAGGGAAATTCCCTATTACATTACCGGCCTTACGGGAATTACCACCGAGATGGTGTTAGACGCTCCTTCGTTTGAAGAGGTAGCGGAAGATATTTTTAAGCGCCTTGACGGAAAAGTTTTTGTAGCACACAATGCCCACTTTGATTATTCTTTTTTGAAAAAGGAGTTTGAAGATGTAGGTATAAACTTTCAGTCCAAAAAATTATGTACGGTTCGATTAAGTCGTAAAATTATTCCGGGCCTTCGTTCGTATAGTTTAGGTAGCCTGGCTGAAAGTCTTGGAATTAAAATTCCGGATCGCCATCGAGCCAGTGGAGATGCAGCAGCGACAGTAAAAATATTTGATCAGTTGCTGAGACGCGATAATGACAGCTATATTATTAAAGCACTCAAACGAAATTCGGGCGAGACCATACTTCCTCCCAATTTACCAAAAGAGGAATTTGATCGGCTGCCCGCGAAGGCCGGAGTATATTATTTTCTGAATGCCTATGGTAAGGTAATCTATGTTGGCAAGGCTATTAATATTAAGAAGAGAATAGCGGGTCATTTTACAGGTGATGCACGCGAATGGAGCCGATCGAAAATCAGAAATGAAATTCATCACATTACGTATGACCTTACAGGCAACGAGCTTGTCGCTTTGATTTTGGAATCACAGCAAATAAGAAAACTGTGGCCGAAATATAATCAGGCACAAAAATTCAAAGCCGAAGAGTGGGGTATTTTTGATTATGAAGATCGAAACAGTTATTTCCGGTTTTCGGTCAATGTTGTTACGCGAGGTTCTCAACCATTGGTGCGCTTTAGTACGAAGAGCGAAGCCTGGAGTTTTTTGTGGGAGAAGGTTCGTGATTTTGAGTTGTGCCCAAAGCTTAGCGGACTTCAGGTTTCGAAAGGATTGTGTTTCGATTATCAGGCTGGTGAATGCCATGGCGCATGCATGAGTGTTGAACCTGCAAAGAAATACAACAAACGGATAGTTAAGGCAATCAAAACATTTAAAGAAGTAGGAGAGACAGCTGCCATAATAGGTAAGGGAAGAAATGCAGAGGAACAATCACTCGTCTTGGTGGATAAAGGCGTATATGTTGGCTTTGGTTTTTTTGATAATGACGCTGCCCTTTCTGATTTTGAATCGGCTCGGGCATTTGTAAAAACAGGTGTGGAGACACGAACAGTACAGAATCTTATCAATGCCTATATCACCAATCCAAAAGGGATGAAGGTGGTTGTTTTCTAAAAAAATAATCAAGCTGCCACTCACGGAATAACAAGGACTAATTTGTCGGGAATTGCATTATTTTTGGCTCTTTATAAATAGATCGAATCATGGAAGAAGTGGTTATTGACAAACACGAAGCACACAAGGAAAAAATAAAGCAGGTTTACACCGAGATGGCCAAAGTAGTAGTCGGCCAGGAGTACATGGTAAACCGGTTGTTGATTGGTTTGTTTACCAATGGCCACATGCTGCTGGAAGGTGTTCCAGGTCTTGCCAAAACTCTTACGGTTAGCACGCTGGCACAAGTACTTCATCTTGATTTTCAACGCATTCAATTTACCCCCGACTTATTGCCATCCGATTTAATCGGAACAATGATTTACAATCAGAGAGAAGGAAAGTTTGAAGTAAAGAAAGGGCCCATATTCGCCAACATTATTTTGGCCGATGAAATAAATCGTTCGCCTGCCAAAGTACAATCGGCCTTGTTGGAATCGATGCAAGAGAAACAAGTAACCATTGGTGAAACTACCTTTAAACTTGATCGACCATTTCTAGTATTGGCAACACAGAATCCGGTAGATCAGGAAGGGACCTATTCATTACCTGAAGCGCAAGTCGATCGATTTATGATGAAGGTATTTGTGGACTATCCAACAAAGGATCAGGAGATTGAAATCATGCGGAGGATTTCAAACATGGGTTTTGATTTTAATGTGAATACGGTTTTAAGCAAAGAAGATATTTTCAGCATTCGCGATCAGGTGAACAAAGTAAAAATATCAGAATCGCTGGAGCGGTACATAATAGAGTTGGTGTATGCGACACGTAAACCACTTGAGTATAAATTAAATGAGCAGGCACAATACATTCAATTTGGGGCATCGCCTCGTGCGAGTATCAATTTGAATTTATCAGCCAAGGCACTTGCCTACATGCAAGGTCGTGATTATGTATTGCCAGAAGACATTAAAGAGGTAGCACTGGATGTAATGAACCACCGCATCATCCTCAACTACGAAGCCGAAGCTGACAATGTAAAGACGGCTGATATCATTAAAGTTATCTTAAATAAAATTCCCATCAGCAAGTAATACTCATTTGAATTACTTCTTTAGGGAAGAAATGAGTTCATATGGGGATTAATCTTCACTGGATAGTTAACATCCGTTAACCCATCTCTAGTATTTTGTTTATTCAAAGGAAACAAGAGGCTACCTCTCTGTAACCTCTTCTCTTTACTTAACATTCCCTTAACATTTAAATCAATTAGGTTAATAGAGAAATTTCAATGCTAAACGAATAGAGTTGTTAACACTGGGGTAATTAATACTTAATGACCTTTAACAATTTGGTAAAGCTTTCTTGGATTTGGTTTAACATTCGATTCCCACCTTTGCCCGTGACAAAAATTAACTATTAATCTAAAATTTAACACATGAAAAAATTCTTATCGATGTTATCCATTGCTTTAATGGCGACAATGTTTTTCGCTTGCGATGATGATGAAGTATCTGATGGGCCATCTATTACAGCCCCAGCTGTTACCGATGTAGAATCCGAAACATTAGTAGATATTACTTTTACTATAGCTGCTCCTGGAGGATATAAATCATCAACACTTTCACAAACTGGTGGAACCTCTGTAATTAAGGCTCAACCATCTGTTGGAGCCAAATCAGGTGAGGTGGTTGTAACTTTTACAGCTGGAGATGATTTTGGTGCCGGGAGTGTAACACTAACCGTTACCGATAATAACAACAAAACAGATTCTGAAACGGCTGTACTTAATGTTTTTGATGGTAGTGTCGTAGAGATCGACAGAAATATTACAGCAAATGAAACTTGGGAGACAGGCAAGACCTACATTCTTCAACGTAGAGTTGTTGTTTTGACTGGGGTGACCTTGACTATTGAACCAGGTGTAATAGTTAAAGGAGAAGCGGGAAGCGCTGAAAATGCAACTGTTTTATTGGTAGCAAGAGGAGGTAAGTTGATGGCTGAAGGAACTGAAGAGGAACCAATAATTTTTACTTCTGTAGCAGATGAAATTGAACCAGGCGAAATTGAGAGTCCTAACTTACTTCCAACTGTTAATGGACTGTGGGGAGGTGTAATTATTCTGGGTGACGCTCCAATTTCTGCTTCTAATGCAGGTGGACAGTTAACACAAGTCCAGATTGAAGGTATTCCTACTTCTGATCCAAATGGATTGTATGGCGGTGATGATAAAGTCGATAACTCTGGCATTATTAAGTATGTGTCGATTCGCCATGGCGGAACTAATATTGGTTCGGGTAATGAAATCAACGGATTGACATTAGGGGGTGTTGGTTCAGGAACAGTTATAGACCACGTTGAAATTGTTGCAAATCAGGATGATGGTATTGAATTTTTTGGAGGAACTGTTTCAGCTACTAATGTTTTGGTTTGGAACTCATACGATGATGGCCTAGATACTGATCAGGCTTGGAACGGATCAGTTGACAACTTTATAATTGTGGCACCTAATACAGGTTCAGCATTTGAGTTGGATGGCCCTGAAGGAAGTTATTTTGATGGCAATCATTCAATGATTAATGGTACTGTATATGCTGGCGCGAACATTGCCGATTTAATTGATTTCGATGCAACTACTCAAATTGACATGGAGAACATCTATTTCTTTGGCATTACCAACAATACAGCAGTAAAAGAATATACAGCGATGGCAGCTGGTGGTGGATCAGTAGCTAATTTCCAATATACAACAGCACTAGATCCTGCAGTTGTATTTGCAGGCATCCCAGTTGAAAAACTTACTTCGGTAGCAGTAAATGCTAACACAGTTGGTGCTGATGAATCTGAATTTGACTGGACTTGGGCTCGTCAATCAGGAGCCTTAGCTGAAATAGGTCTTTAATCTGGTAACATTAAGATAACAATTTGGTAAAAAAAACCTGCCTTTCTCGAGGGCAGGTTTTTTTACTTTTGCGGACTGTTAAGAAAGGTTTTTTTCTAACCACATTCCTCATGCTTGTTAAACTTCGTTTATTGGTTACTCTTGGAATTATTCTGGGGTTGCCGTCTATTGTATTTGCTCAAAAAGGCACAATCAGGGGCTCTGTTCATGATGCTGCATCAGGCGAGTCGCTTATTGGAGTAACGGTACAGATTAGAAATACTTCTTTAGGTTCGGTAACGGACTTCGATGGTAAATTCAGTATTTCTGTAGCTCCTGGTACATATGATATACAAGTCTCCTATGTATCCTTTCAAACCCTTGAAATTGTTGGACTCATTGTAAAAGAAGGTGAAGTAACTCTTTTGGATAATATAGCGCTTAAAGAAGACACACAAACATTGAGCGAAGTAGTTGTAACAGGCGAGATGTTAAGAACATCAGAATCATCAATTATGGCGATGAAAAAAATCTCACCTATGGTTCTTGATGGAATATCTTCTTCAAAATTTCGTCAGATTGGAGACTCGGAAGCTTCAGAAGCTATAAAGCGAGTGACAGGAGTAACGGTTGAAGGCGGGAAATATGTATTTGTAAGAGGCCTTGGTGATCGTTATACAAAAACAACATTGAACTCAGTGGATATTCCCGGTCTTGATCCAGACCGTAACAGCATTCAAATTGATATCTTTCCAACAAACCTGATTGATAATATTGTAGTGTCCAAATCGGCAGTAGCAGAAATGCCAGCCGATTTTACAGGAGGCGTTGTGAATATAGAGACAAAGGATTTTCCAGATGAGAGAATTTTCAATATATCTGCAAGTGTTAGTTACAATCCATCAATGCATTTTAACAAAAACTTCTTCTCATACGAAGGTGGTAAAACCGATTGGCTGGGTATTGATGATGGCACCCGTGATTTGCCGGCAGGAGCAAAAAATGATCCCTTCCCTTCACCGACCAGTTCTGGTGTAGCACCACAAGAAGTAAATACATTCTTAAAGGGCTTTAATAAGGATCTTGGTGTTTCCAATCAGACAAGTTTTATGGACTATAGTCTTGGCTTTTCTCTTGGTGATCAGAAAAACTTTGCGAATGGAAATAGTTTAGGATACATCTTTTCTACATCCTATAAAAGTTCAACTATTTTTTATGATGATGCCTTTTATGGAGAATACCAGCGTTCAAATCCAGGAGCAGTTGAAGATTATGAACTAGTTTACGCAACAACACAGCAAGGAGCTTTGACTGAGCGGAATGTGCTAATCGGTACACTGGGAGGACTTGCCTTTAAAACCCAACGATCGAAAATCAAACTAGCAGTTCTTCATTTGCAGAATGGAGAGAAGAGAGCGGCAAAGTTTTTTATTGATGATAACGGTAGTGCCGTAGGCAAATCAGGTTTTACTGGATCCTCTGACAATTTGGAATTTAGTCAGCGTTCTGTTACCAACTTCTTGTTGAATGGAGAGCACTCCAATAAGAATCGATCCTTTGTTGTAGACTGGAAATTATCGCCTACCATTTCCAAAATTGTAGAACCCGATGTGAGGAAAACAGCGTTTACCTATACATCATCAGACACGGTCTTTAGTCCTGGTGCTGCTGGCTATCCTTCAAGGATTTGGAGAAATCTGGATGAAGTTAACTTGGTTGGTAAAGTGGATTTCACAAAGAAGCATTTACTTTTTGGAAGAGAATCGGTTTTAAAATTTGGTGGAAGCCAAGTATACAAAGATCGTGACTTTGAGATTTTAACCTATAACATGCAATTCTTCGGAACCATACCAGACTTTGATGGCGATCCTGAAAATGTAATGAAAGATGAATACCTATACCCAGACGGTAGTGTGTACTACTCCTCAGGTAATGCGAACCCTAATCCGAAGAGCTTTAACTCAACCATTAATAACACTGCATTTTATGTTTCAGAACAATTTCAACCTTTAAAAAATCTTAAAGCAGTTATTGGTTTGCGTGCTGAGAATTACGTTCAGCGCTACACAGGTACAGACGCTCAGGGTGGAAATGCTCTTGATAATGCAAGCGTATTAGATGCGTTGGATTTCTTTCCATCCGCTAATTTTATTTATGCATTAACAGAGACTCAGAACCTTCGTTTATCGTATGCAAAAACAATTGCTCGTCCTTCCTTTAAGGAGCTCTCTTTTGCGCAGATATTAGATCCTGTATCAAACCGTACTTTTAATGGTGGTCTTTTTAAGTATGCAGATTGGGATGGTAATCTGCGCGAAACAGACATTCACAATATTGATTTACGATGGGAATTATTTGTACCGGGAGGAGAAATATTTTCCTTAAGTGCTTTTTATAAAACATTCGCTAATCCAATTGAGCTTGTTCGAATACCGGAAGCTCAAACAACAAATGAATTTCAGCCCAGAAATGTTGGTGATGGTACTGTTTTAGGAGTAGAAGTTGAAGTGAGAAAATCTCTTGACTTCGTCTCTCCAAACCTTAAACAACTTTTCATTAGTGGAAATGTAACCTTGGTGAAGTCCTCAATTCAGATGACAGATACAGAATATAACTCAAGAAAAGGCTACGAGAAAGCGGGAGAGGAAGTTGACGATAAACGTGAAATGGCAGGTCAATCACCATATTCCATTAACTTGGGACTATCCTATGAGAATGCAGATATTGGATTAGACGGTGGTTTCTTTTACAATGTAAATGGCCCTACTCTTACAGTTGTAGGTGGCGGCTTGTTCCCAGATGTTTATTCAGAGCCTTTTCACAGTCTAAATTTCAACGTCAATAAACAACTTGGAAAAGAAGAAAGAGCAAGTATAAACTTTAGTATCTCGAATATCCTTAACGATGTAAAAGAGAATTTTTATGTGGGGTATAACGCTAAAGATCAATACTATTCTAGATTTAACCCAGGAACTTCCATAAGTATTGGCTTGAGATATAACCTGCAAAAATAAAAGTAAGGGTGTGATGCTTTCGTCACTTAGGGCCAACTCATTTAATAAGAAAGTGGCGTTCAAAGTGGACGCCATTTCTTATTTATAATCTTCAATTTCTGGCTCTTACTTTATGGAGAAGTCCAATTATTCAAAACTGTTTTTCCAATTTCTATTGGATAATAGTTTATGACTGTTTTGTTTTTGATGAAGAAAATGAAGCTGGATAGACAAAGAACTGAACCCGTTGAAATTTAATTAACAGATTAATCAGATTAAATTTCTAATTTGTTCTTAAAGAGGGAGTATTACATACACCCTAAAGAACTTTCTATGCAAAAGGTAAATAAGTTGCTTCTGGTTTTACTTTTCTGTTTGGGATCATCATCAGTAGTAGCACAACAAGTTGCAGACACATTGTATAGTCCGGTTATTTCTAATCCTGCATACAGCAAAGGACAAGGATCAACAGTATTAATCGATGAAGCACATCATAATTTTCATACGCTAAACGGAAGATTCAAAGCCTTTGCCCGGGTTTTGGAAAAGGATGGATATGTTACGGAAGCTTCTTCTGAATTGTTTACGGCAGAGCAATTAGGCAAAGGGAAAATTCTTGTCATCTCAAATGCCTTGCACATTTCCAATACAACCCAATGGGCTTTACCTACTCCATCCGCTTTTACGGATGATGAAGTTGAAGCAGTGAACACGTGGGTCAAAAAAGGAGGGTCACTTTTTCTCATTGCCGATCACATGCCCTTTCCGGGAGCGGCTGAAAAGTTGGCTGCTTCTTTTGGCTTTAAATTCTACAATGGTTTCGCCATGAAGAATGGTGGCAATGATATTTTTACACCGAGCAATGGATTGATGGTAAGTACACTTACTGAAGGAAGAAATGAAAAAGAAAAAATCACTTCACTTCAAAGTTTTACCGGCCAGGCATTTGAGATGCCTAAGGATGCAACGCCTGTTATTGTTCTGAATGCGAAGTATGAAGTAAAGCTTCCACAAACGGCATGGGAGTTTAACAAGAATACAACGACCGTGTCTGGCGAAAATTTAGTTCAGGGTGCATTCATGAAATACGGAGCAGGAAGGATTGTAGTGTTTGGTGAAGCGGCAATGTTTACAGCTCAGCTTCAAGGCAAAAATAAAGTTGGGATGAATGTAAAGAGCGCTTCACAAAACGCGCAGTTCTTACTCAATACAATTCATTGGTTAGATAGTCTTTTGAATGAATGATGAATGCTCGAACAAAGCCTCTTTCAAAATTAGAAAAACACCGACTATTGTTACTCCACAATATCTAACGGAGTGTAGGTATCTATTTCCAATTTGTATACACCATCTTTTTGTAAGCGCCAAACATTTACATAGTTGAAATTCCATCTTGTTGAATCGGCTAACAAAGTATAACCATCACCCGTTTCGTAGATAATTTCCCGATTTCCATCTACGTGATGAATGTTTAAAACCAGATCAATGGGTTCTTCTTTTAATTTCAGGAACCCGCTCCAATCTTTTTCAATCTCAGCTTTCCCAAACAGTATTGTTCTGTTGGGTTGCACGTATTGTGCACTATCAGAATAGATATTAGTCAGAAATACCGAGTCTTTTTTTTGAACGCCAACACTAAATTGATTGTCGAGAGCCTTTACTATTTTAATCATTTCACTTTTTGTAAGGTCTGTCTTGGAGGCTTGCTGACACTGTGATAAAGTAAATACAAGGACTCCCAGTACTACAATGTTGGTTTTCATAATTCAGGTTTGGATAAGATGTTTTAATGATTATTGAGTAAAGTAAAGGGTCGATTTAAAAATTAACCGGTCTTTCTCAATCCAGTTTACGAACGGAACGGTTTGGCTTAGGTTGTTCAGTTAACAATAATTAACAAATAGTAGAAAGAAAAATACGTGCTCATGCTAGTGTTCATTGTCTACGCTTAAATTCATTTTGAAATCAAATACTAAACACACTTTATTATGAATTAGAAAATTGAATTGAGCATAATTTCCAAGCTTAAAAAATGCAAGGAGAGTGAAGAACACAAACAATGACAGGGTTTAACTTAACGTATTATCATCAAGCGCTGACTCACCACTTCCAACTGAATCATCATGATTACTCATATCATTGATTTCTCTCTTTTTGAATTCATAATGTAAAAGAGCTAATGCGCTTCCGGCTAGTACTAATGCTCCGGCAGTAATGATGATTACATTCATCAATCCTCCATATTGCTCTGTTAAATCTGAATTCATCATCTCTTCCGCATCCATAAATTGCATACTGGCAAAGGCGCTCAGATTGTTTACAAGGTGAATGATTATGCATAACAACAAGTTGTGCGTTTTATAATACACCCAGCCTGAAAGAATTCCGATGGCCATTGCTGTAACAAATTGCCACGGATTTAAATGAACAATACCAAAAAGAGCACTTGAGATGAGTATCGATTTGATGGGCGAGTATTTTTTTAGGAGACCATCAAGAATAATACCTCTAAAAATTAATTCTTCTAGAATGGGTGCTGCAATTACAATGGTCAGCATCGAGAATATTCCATTTTGTCCTGCAAGTTCCATAAAAATCTTTTGCATAAACTCGGGCATTGGCATAAGACTAATAATGGGCGATACCAAACCAAATTGAATTCCTAACACAGCAACGGAAACTAATGCAATGATCTTCGTTGAATCCATTCCTACGCTATACAGACTTTCGCCTGTTAGTTTCCATCGCATGCGATCGACAAGCCAAAAGACAGAGCCCATTGACAAGACATAATAGACGAACATGGATGCTTCTTTACCAATCAAATCATTCAGAAAGATGTTAACCGGTGTGAATACGATCATAGCCAATATTGCTATTCCGACAATCCCAAAACTTTGGGCAACGTTTGGATAATTTTTGGATGTGGGATCAGTCATTTGTTAAGGGGGTGAATGTTATACAGTTAATTGAGGATGGTAGGCCGAACACAAATATTCTGATCGGCTAACTAATCAATTCATTTTCACTATCAACAATTTTTTGAATTTCGCGAATGCGGCCTTCTAATTCTTCTATACTATATTTTAACATACTTTCGATTTCATTTTTCTCTGTATCACTTCTTACGAGCCCCTGGAGTTGTATCAATCCTTGCACGCGACAGAAAGGGCCACGCAACAAGTGGGCATTGTAAAATGCATGCTCACGTAGTTTTAAGTTTTGTTCTTCAAGCTTTAACGTACGCTCAGTCACTTTGCTTTCCAGACTTTTATTGAGGATATCCATTTCTTCTTTTTGGCCATTAATTAATTTCCGAGCCGTGTTGACCCTCTCTATATATTTACCAATGGAAAGAATCATGTAGAAGGTTACCAAATTGAAAAGAAGCCAATACAAAATTCCATCAAGCACATAATAGGAATGTTCGGTTAATACATTAGGAACATCATAGTCGGTATCAAAAAGAAGAAGGATATCCAAAACGAATATCATCGTTATAAAATTAACGACAATAAAAAACCAAAACAGAAATGCTTCGTCCCGTTGAGAAAAAATAAGTTGAATAAGAATAGAGTGAAAAATGATACCGATCGGAAATGCGAGATAATAATCAGCTGGAGTTTGTAAGAGTATGATGGGAATAAGGTGAAGGAGTACTGGCCATACAACAATAAACAATACACGGCTTAGCGTAGTCTGTTTTATTTTATTAAGCCACAAACAAAATATACATACACCGATAATAATGGGAACAACAAACTGATCGAATCGTAGATTCTTTATGGGTTGAAAGTAAGATTTGATATCAAAGAGCATGAAAATAAGGTAGACTATAGGAAGGGCAAGGAATACAATGTTTGAGAAAGAAACTCTTCTACCGATATCGTTTTCAGAATCGAGCGTTATCCCGAAGCCTTTTAGACGGAGTTTCATAGTAGTATCTATATATAAAGTGTAGACAATGTATTAAAAAATTAACACTATGCCTTCGCATGGTTATTCCAATAATAAAAAAAAGCATCCCTTCCAGAATGCTTTTCTCTATTGATGCAAAAATGTTCTACACATCCATCGAATCATACACAATTACCTTGTCCCATAAGTGTGAGCAATCGGCAATAAACTTTTGATGGATGGGATGATCCTGATAAACTTTTTGCCCTTCGAGATCATCGAAAAGCATAAGCTCCGATGCGCTGTAACTATTGTCCACCACGGGGCGCACCTCTGTTGAAGCAGGTACACCAATGTTGATCTTGCGGATGGTTTCAATTTTTGCAAGTGTACGTAAGCCTGCGATCAGTTTTTCTAGATCTTCTTTAGAACCCGGGTTCTTCAACCAGAAGAACACGTGATGAGCGAGTTGTTTTTTTTCTTTTGTATCCATAGTTGTGAGTGACATTCCAGACGCTGCTCCTGCTGTTAATACTGCAGTGGTGGCAAGAAAAGTTCTGCGATTTTGTTCCATTGAATGAGACGTTAGTAGTTAGACATGAGATGTTAGACTTACTATCTAACAAGGGCGAAGATACAAAAATCAGCTTGTGATTTCTATGTGATTGTTTTCAGGATCGAGCCTATTTTCATTCTTATGAGCTTGTTTAATTAACCGCAGAGAACGCAGAGGTTCGCAGGGGGTTTGGTTGAAGTATTGGGAGTGTATAACTATAGAAAGTGTTTGCTATATTTTGTATTTAACTCTGTGTTTCTCTGCGCCCTCTGCGGTTTAAAATTTTTTACTTCTTCAATGTCCTTAAATAATGAATAAGATCCGTGCCCACAACATTCGTTACTCCTGCATCACGAAGCATGGTAATGATTTGTCCGCGATGATAGGTACTGTGATTTACTACATGAAATAATGTTTCTTCGTACGAATTCTCAAAGGGATCGCCTTTCATATTCTTGTAGGCATAGGTAGAAGTAAGAAAGGCTTCGTCTTTCGATTCAATAAACTTTTGAATATCCTCCGCTGATTTTACTAGTCCGTCCAACGAAACCATTTTATCTCTTAGTTCTATATGCGGAAATGTAGTAAGACTTGTTCCCTGCATTCGCGTTAGCCAAATGGATTGCGCTCCCCACATGTGAATTACTGTTTTGGCAATAGAAGGAAAACTGCTTTTGTTTTCTCTAAAGAAAATTCCGTCTTCTACATTGCGCAGCACTTCTGCCGTTTTGGTATTCGCCCAAACGTTGAAGGTTAAATGTTTGTGAATGGAGTACATATTATTTTAAATATTCAGGTACGGGAATGCCATCTTTCAAGACATCATCTGGAATAACAGGTAAGCGTTGTATCTTCAGGGGCACAACACCTGCCCAAATGTCTAATGCGTAATCTTCGTCATCATCTTTTGGTCCGCCTACGCGAATCTTGGCGGATGCCTCTTCAATGTTGAAGGCAATCACCATTGTTGCTTTCCATTCGCCAGCAGTTGGTTTGCGCACATCTTCCCATCTGCCTTGTTGCATTTTATTGGTGAAGACTTCAAGTGCTTCATACAATTCATTCTGGTCTTCTACTTTTTCCGCATGACTAAACAAAACCACTGAACGATAATTTACAGAATGATGAAATGCTGATCGCGCCAAAACCAAACCATCAATGTGTGTTACACTAATGCATACCGGAAGTTTTTTCTCTGCTAACTCACGCATATAAAAACTACCGACTGATCCGTGGAGGTAAACTTTGTTTCCCATTCGGCAAAAGCCCGTTGGAATTTGAAACGGTTGTCCATCTCGAACATACGCCAGTGTACAGACTAATGCTTCATCTAAAATTTTGTACACAACTTCTTTGTCGTACTCACCACGCTTTGGAAGTCGAGTGATTTGATTCTTGTCAGTGAGGGGGAATTTTTCCATTTTTTGATACTTTGTTTGATATTAATTCTACTAACTGATACCTAATTACTTTTTCGTTTGATGATGAAGCATTCTTTAAATTGTTCCATCCCAATTCTTGGATAATAATTAACGGCCTTCGGTGCTGCTAACAAGATGAGCATGGCATTATCACCAGCAGCTTCATGCGTTAACCGAATTAATTCTTTACCGATACCTTGTTTTTGAAATGCTTCGTCAACTGCCAGATCTGATAAGTAGCAACAAAACGAAAAATCACTCAGCGCACGCGATATTCCAATGAGTAAATCTCCTTGCCACGCTGTAATGATGATGTTACCATGCTGTAACATTTTCTCAATCCGATCACGATCATCAACGGGCCTTCGTTCAGAAAGTGTTGAACGTCTCAACACATCAATGAATTGATCAGTTGATATTTTAGTATTACTTCGATAGGTAATGCTCATCGTTATTTCATTTTCAAAACAATCTTTCCAAACTGATCGCTCTTCTCCATTCGTTCAAAGCTGTCCATGATTTTTTCAAATGGAAATACAGAATCAATCACCGGTTTTACATTACGACTCTCCAGCAAATCAATCATCGATAAAAATTCATCTCGCGTTCCCATGGTAGTGCCATGAATGGAGATTTGTTTCCAATACAACATGTTGGTTGATACGTCTGTGATGTTTCCTGCTGTTCTTCCAAAGTTTACAATGCGTCCTCCTGGCAAGGCAAGATCAATTAGTTTTCCAAACTGATCGCCACCAGCACTGTCGATGATAATATCAAAACCACCTGCTTCTTTCTTTGCTTTCGCAACCCACTCCGGATCTTTATAATTAAAGCCACCAACAGCACCAAGTGCTTTTGCTTTTTCTATTTTTTCATCTGAGCCTGATGTTACATAGACTCTTGCCTGATACGCAACAGCAAATTGCAATACCCACAGCGCAGCCCCGCCACCTATACCTGTGATTAATACTTTTTCCTTCGAACGCAATCTCGCTTTCGAAAACAATGCGCGATAGGCAGTTAATCCTGACAATGGGACTGCCGCAGATTGTTCAGAAGTTAAATGTTCAGGTTTTTCGAAAATGTATTTTTTGGAAATCACCATGTATTCAGCAAACGTTCCGTGATCGGGCAATCCCAATATCTTAAAATTGTCGCCTTGCACAATCGGATTACTTCCCCACTCCAAACTCGGATTGATAATTACTTCCATCCCGATCAGCAACGTATCAGCATCTTCACCAACATCTTCAATTACACCACAACCATCAGAGCCCAAAATTATTCCATCTGGATAATGATGAGCATGTTCTTTCATCAACCACAGGTCACGATGATTCAATGCCACATGTTGCATGCGGATTAATACCTGATCTTTAACGGGCTTTGGTTTTTTTGTTTCCTGAATGGCAATAGGATGATCTTTGCCGTGGAAGAGTAGGGCTTTCATTTAACGTATCAAGTATGTTGAAAATTTGACAGACGGTTCTTCGTATGAAGACAGTTACGGTTTCCAGTTTCCAGCTGCCGGTTTCCTGTGGTGTGGGATTGGGTGAGGGCATGCTCACACACAAATCCCACACTACAGGCAACTGGAAATCGGCAACTGGTAACTATTTAATAATGTAATTCCATCCATGCACATCTGGTTCAGAGCCCATGCGGATGTTATTCAATTTTTGTTTTACGCGTTGTTGGAAACTGTCAGCGCCAGCCGCTGGAATTTCAAGATCGTTTCCTTTGATTCGAATTACTGCGATCGGTGCAACTACGGCAGCCGTACCTGTACCGAAAGCTTCTGTAATGGTTTTGTTTTTCAAACCTTCTTCAATTTCATCGAGGCTCACTCTTCTTTCTTCAACAGATACACCCATATCTTTGGCAAGTGTTAAAATTGAATCGCGTGTTATACCTTCGAGAATGGCAGTTGTCAGTTTAGGAGTAACTAATTTTCCATTGATGACGAACATTACATTCATCATTCCCACTTCGTCAATGTATTTATGTTCTTTGTGATCGGTCCAAAGAATTTGGTCGAAGCCTTCTTCGCGCGCAATTTGTGTTGGATAGAATGCACCGCCATAATTACCGGCACATTTTGCAAAGCCTGTTCCACCTTCTGCTGTACGAACGTAATGATCTTCTACCTTCAACCTATATGGTTTTGCCTGATAAGCCGCTACCGGACTATTGACGATGATGAATTTAAAATGGTCCGCAACCTTAACGCCTAGTTTTGCTTCGAAGGCAAACATAAAAGGACGAACATAAAGCGATGAGCCTTCTGATTTTGGAATCCACTTTTTATCAAGCTCAATTAAGGTATGAAGAGATTGAATAAACATTTCTTCACTCACCTGTGGCATCACCATACGATCGAGAGATCGGTTCATGCGAGCATGATGTTTCTGTGGACGGAAAATATTAATCGCACCATCGTTCATATAAAATGCTTTCATCCCTTCGAAGATGGCTTGTCCATAGTGAAGCGATAACATCGCAGGACTCATCATCATATCACCGTATGGAACGATAGTAGGCTCGTGCCATTTGCCATCTTTAAAATCGGCTACGACCATGTGGTCGGCAATATATTTTCCGAATTCCAGATTATTAAAATCAACTTCATTGATTCTGGATTTCGCAATGTGATTGATCGGAATTGTGCTGGTTATAGTCATGTTTTATTTGTTTACCGTTTGGAGATTTAAAGGTAGTAATGTTTGTATATTTTCTGGAATTCTCAGTGGTTAATAGAATAACTTATTTCAAGAAATTCGCTATGAATGGCCTGCTTTTTTCATTTCTGTTGCGATTGCCCTTGATCCGTGGTCTTCTAGTTTTTCCAGTTGTGATACGATTGCATCATGATTTTTCGAATCGCGATTTTGAGAAAGCTTGTAAGTAGCCTCGATCTTCAAAATTTCAATTTCAAAACCTACTATGCCTAGCATTTGTTTTTTTACATAGTCGGGATTCATGCGGTCAACCGAGACTGGTTTTTCGGATTGCTTTTCATACTTATCGGTGAGATCTTTTAATGAATTCAATAACTCTTGTTCAGTTTGGATTTTTAATTTCCCATAAACATGAACGGCTAAATAATTCCATGTCGATACATTTTCATGATCGTACCAGGATGAAGAAATATAAGCATGAGGTCCTTGAAAAATGGCGAGTACTTCTGTATCTGCATTCCACTCTTTCCATTGTTTGTTTCCTTTCGCAATATGCCCTTGTAACTTTTTCTTATCGTGTGATAGAAGAAGCGGAACATGAGTTGCCCAAGGCTTACCTTCAACCGTGCTAACTAAAATGGCAAAACCATTAGCATGAATAAACTCCAGAAGTTCTTCTCTGTTTTCATTTTGATTAATTTTTGCAGTGTACATGCCTAATAGTTTTCTTTTAATGCCTGAATGGCGATGCTCACATCCTCTTCATTGGTTAACCAATTGCTAAAAGCCGCACGTATTGCAGGCACGCCTTTATAATTTGTTGGTGTAAAAAACGCGCGACCGTCATCTCTAACCTTCGCCAGGAATTTTGTTATAGCGCTTGTCTCCGGATTTTCCTGGTTGAATGTGAAGCACACCACATTCATCCGAACTGGTGACAGCAATTTAAACTCTGATGAGTTACTGATCATTTTACCAAATAGTTTTGCGCATGTACAATTGCGTTCTACAATTTCACGATGCCCTTCCTTTCCATACGCCATCAACGTAAACCAGGAGGGTAATGCACGAAAACGTCTGGAGTTCTCGGGTGTGTAATGAAAGAAATCAGGACTCTGTGCGGGATCGCCTAAGTATGCAGCACTGTTTTGAAATACACTGAGCTGAATATTTCTATGTCGTGTAAACTGCATTGCGGCATCATACGGTACATTCAACCACTTGTGCGCATCGATGGTAATACTATCAGCATGATTGATACCTTCTATATAATGAGCAAAGGTGGGTGAGCATCCGGCAAAACCACCAAAGGCCGCATCGACATGAAGCCAAAAATTGTGTTTTGGTTTTAGTTTTGCGATTGCTTCGAGATCATCGAAGTCGACTGTATTTACAGTACCTGAATTCGCTACTATGATTAGCGGATTTTCTTGATTAGCATGATTAGATTCGAGATAATTTTCGAGTTTGGTTATATCGATGGCTTCGCGATCGGGTAAGGTATCTATTTTGACAAGTGAATTTCTTCCGATACCTAACATCGATAATGATTTGTAAATACTGGAGTGTGGTGTTGCACTTAAAATCTGAATAGGCTTTCCGCTCGACAATCCTTCCTGACTAAAATCAATACCTTGTTGCTCACCCACCCACTGACGTGCTTGCGCAAGACTTGTGAAATTAGAAATTGTAGCACCCGTTACGAATGAACCAAAATAAGCTTCATCCAAACCAAAAAGTTGTTTTAAGAAATAAAGCGTTTGTCGTTCGATTTGTGGCGCGATGGAATCGTTGCTTCCACAAGCATTTTGATCATACGTGCTCACGAGCCAATCGCCAGCAACAGATGCCGGAGTAGAACCACCAGTAACAAAACCAAAATACCTTGGTCCCGCGCTGTTCGTTATTTTATCAGCAAAGTTTTGTGCGAAAAACTTCAGTGAGGCATTTGCGCCAATACCTTTCTCTGGCATGTCCATCATTTCAATATTTGGTATGAAGCGCCCGGGTGGAAGATCATTCTGAACTTTAAAATATTGCTTTGTCAATTCAGAAGTTTGATCCAATATGGAATGGATGTTTTCTAAATCATTCTTTAATACCGTATTCATTCAAATGGATTTTATGTGTAAAGGGTTGCCGGTTGTCAGTTACTGGTAACTGGCAACCGGCAACCCTGCTATCTTCATCCGTTGTCTAAAAGTCTTCTGTGATAATTAACCTGTCCAAGGTGATAACCCAAATGCGCAGCCAGATGAACAAGAAAATATTCCGTAGATGTTTTCTCAGCAAGAACCAGCATTGGATATTCCTGACTCAAACTGACTTCGGAAACTGTGGGCATTACCTTTTGAATCATCTCAATGGTTGCCTCTACTTTTTCAATCAATTCTTTTCTTGGAACATTCTTCAATGAAAACTCCGCATCACGATTTCGTAAGTAACCGGATTGTCCGAGTGTTGCACCAATATACGTGTTGAGGTTGCCAACAAGGTGTAGGCATAAATTACCTGTCGTGTTTGCAATTTCTTTATCAATCTTCCAGATGTTGGTTTCATCTTTATAGCTCTCAAGTTCTTGTTTCAGTTTATTGAGATCGCGCACGTAAAGTTTTTGGAGTGTTTGTGAAAGCATCAGCATAGATTTAATTCTGATTTAAGTTTTGTGAGTTCTCCTAAGAGCTTTGTCTCACGTATAGATTGTGATGGGTCATTCGCTCGGGCTGATTCAACAATGGCAAAATTGAAAGTATCAATTTCGGTTGGTCGTTTATTCCGGATGTCTTGCAGCGTAGAAATGAGTTGCCCGTCTGATGCTTTGCTGATGATCAGAAGATTGGCCACCACTTCATCTTCCGTTAAGGCTACATTGGCTTTGTTGGCGACAGCAACACATTCATGGATTACGCGCTTGGCAATTGATAACGCTTTTTCATTGCGATAAAAGATTCCATTGTCAATATCGAGCAAGGGACAAATTGAATTAAACACGCTATTACAAATGGCCTTCTTCCAAATGAGTTTTTGAATATGATCTTCCGCTTTAAAAGGAAATTGAGAATTATTCACTGCCTGAACAATGTTGTTCAGTTGAGTTGTCGTTCCAAGAATAACTCCAATCGCGGACTCGGAAACCGGTTGAAAGCGAAATGTATTTTCTGCTACAGTCTGGCTCGTGGCAAAAAGTACACACCGATAAATTTCTTTGAACCCCTCTTCGATGAAACTTTGCTCTACACCCAAACCATTTTGAAGAAATACAATCGGAGAACCATAAGCCTTTTCTTTCAACTTTAGTGCGAGATCGGGATTACCAAATGATTTGTTGGTAAGAATAACAATGCCGTTTAGTTCGTCAAGCGCATCAAGAGTTACCTGTTCTATTTCAGCCGATTCTATTGAATGATTAGCAAGTTCAACGTGTATAGTAGATTTGATGGAAGGTTCATTCATTACACTTCCACGAACAAGAATGACTTTCTTTCCGTTTTTTGAAAGAAATACTGCGAGTACTTTGCCAATGGCACCTGCACCAATAATATAAATGGTTTTGTTATGGCCAGACATTAGTCTTTATATATTAGGCGTTAGACAAATTCAAGATTAAGCTTCAAGACGTTTTCCTACTATAGTGACACTCCGCTCAATGCCATCGAGTATTGCAATGTTGGGTAGAACACCCCATTCTTCAAACCCAAATGATTCAAAAAGTTTAATGCTGGGTTCGTTGTGAGAGAAGATGTAGCCCAACAACGTTTTAATTTTTAGAGTATGGCAATTATCGATAGCATGTTGAAGCGAGCTTTTACCAATACCTTTTCCTCTCACGGACTCATCGAGATAAATACTTACTTCCGCTGTAGCATCATAAGCCGGTCTTCCATAAAAGGATTGGAAGCTGACCCACCCAATTATTTTATTCGTCTCATCTTCAATAACCCAAAGTGGTCTTTTGTTGGATGAGTGATCGTTAAACCAATTCAACCGATTTTTCACTGAAATGGGTTCTGTATCTGCAGTAACCATACGACCCGCCACTGTTGAATTATAGATTTCAACTATGCGTGGGAGATCTACAATATGGGCATCTCGAAATTTCATTTGTTTTTTTATAATACGTTTCTCTTCATCATCCAATCTGTTTGTGCATCTGTACCCAGCATGAAAACATGCGAACCGAATTTTTCAAATCCCCATTTTTGATAAAAGGCATACGCGCGTGGATTATGTTCCCATACACCTAGCCAAATGATTTCATAGCCATGCTCTTTTGCATAGTCAAGAGAAATCTGCATTAGTATTTTACCGATGTGTTTGCCTACGTATTCCTGAATGCAATACAATCGTTCAATCTCAATAGAATTTGTACCAGCCAATTCTTCCGGTTCATGTCCAACACGAAGTTTTAGATAGGCCATTGCTTTTTCGCCATCGTAGAGTAAAAAGAAAACGGTTTCTTTTTCATGAAACTCTTTCTTCAACTGTTCATAGGTGAGATTCTTATCGATATAGAGTTTCATGTCTTCTTCCGTATTCGACTTCTCTAACAGATCACGAAAGCTCTGAATGGCTACTTCCCTTAAGGTGTGAAGATCTTTTTCAGTTACAGCGCGAACCGTAATAGTGGAGGCTTGCTTGTCGAGGTTCAATTCCATTTTAATATCACTGCGTTTATAAATGGCATCTACCGGAACTTCTACGAAGCCAATCTTTCTGTATAAGGTAATGGCCGTTTCTAATTTTCGATTGGAGTACAATATGATTTTATGCGCTCCGGCATTTTTAGCTTCTTCAATCGCTGCAAAAGCAAGGGCCTTTCCGATTTTTAGTCCTTGAAATTTATCTTTCACTGCCATCTTTGTGAATTCATAAACCCCCGACTCTACATATTTCAATGCCACCGTGCCTGCAATTTCTTTTGCATAACTGGCCATGAGGATGGAACCACCGTGTTGAATGATATGCTCATCCGGATGTTGTAACACATCAAAGTCGATAGGCTCCATCCAGAAATATTTTTCAATCCAGTGGCGATTTAATTTTTCAAACCACGGTTGATGTTCTGGTCGGTACGATAAAATTTCGATATCGAATTTTTGTTCGCTCATGAAATTATTTTCAATCCTTAAAACTTCCAAAGATTAGAAATTGTGTCGTTCGCTTTCGGCTTCAGAAACTTTCCTTCAACGATGAGAAGTTTTACACCTTCTTTCGAATGCGATCGATGTTGACTCACATTATCTGAAACCTGGTAACTCATACCTTTTGAAATCATAAACGTTCTTCCATCCGACAATTCAGAAATCATTTCGCCTTCAAGGCAGTAAACAATATGTCCTGCTGAGCACCAATGATCGGCTTTGTATCCTTTTGAATATTCTACCAGGCGGATCCGAAGCCCTTCATACTGGATTGTACGCCAATGTGCCAGTCCACTTTCACCACTATGTTGTGTTGCAGGAATAGTATCCCAATCCGTTGTATTAAATAAGATTGAACTCATCATACTACTTCGTGAATTGTGTTTTCCAAACGCTGCGCAGCTGTTCACCTTTGTTTACAATATAAATTCCAGCCACGGTAATCAGGATCGCCAATCCAATTTTGGAATTCAGTTTTTCATCCAGTATGATTGAACCTAATATGACTGCGACAATGGGATTGACATAAGCATATAATGAAACAATGGTCATTGGTAATTTTCGAAGGGCGTATGAGTAACACGCATACGCAATGATAGAACCGAAGATGATTAAATAGATCATGGAATACACAGCTTCAGATGACCAACTCACCGTGCTGAGATCATCAAACAAAAATGCACAAGGTGCTAACCACACTCCTCCAAAAAACATTTGAAGCCCGGCATTTAAAAATGGATTGCCTTCACCACTTCTTTTTTTCATCCACACGCTTCCACCTGCCCAACTCAATACGGCCAAAAATATTAGTGCAATTCCGATTTGATACTCAAGCTTCGCGAAATCACTTAAGTGTTCGCTGAAAATCATGACGATACCAATCAATCCAACCAGCACACCCACCACAATTGGAATGGTAGGTTTCTCTTCGCGATTCACGGAAAGGTTTACCAGGATTACCATCATCGGCATAAGCGAACAAATAATAGCAGCAACTCCACTCGGCACATAGACTTCTGCCCAAGCGACTAAACCATTTCCCATCGAGATCATAAAAAATCCGGCAATGGCCTGACGAATAATATATTCACGCGATGGCAATTGAACTTTTGCAATGAAGATCATGAATCCTGCAAGCAGTGAACCTGCAATAAGTTGCCGAATGGTGACAAATAGAAACGGAGGAAAATGAAGCACAGCAATGCGCAACGCCAAATAGGTAGTTCCCCAGATAAGACAAATGGCGGCAAGTGATAGGTACGCTGCGAGTAGATCTTTTTTCAAATTCGTTAATGGTTAATCGTTATCAGTTAATCGTGGGTGTGAGCATGAGAGAAGTGTGTGTCGGAATAATTATTCAAAACTTCTCATTTATACGATAGAAAAACAGTTTCAGTTTTGTTAATTTTGACCAGATCAGTTTTGAATAGTACCAAGTTCCAGGTTCAAAGTTCCAGGTTTCAGGTGCTTGACTTCGAACACGGCCTTTAAACTTTGAACATTGAACTTGGAACCTTGAACATTAATTCTATGGAAACATTAGTAGCAAGACCGGATCACAAATACGCTGAAGTAGCAGAACGAATTGAGTTACTCATTGACAAACGTGTAATGAAAGTAGGTGATAAACTTCTTTCGGTGCGTGCCTTGAGTAAGGAGCAAGGTATTAGTCTGAGCACTGCGTTTCAAGCGTACTATTTGTTAGAGAGCAAAGGACTTATTGAAGCGAGACCACAGTCTGGTTATTATGTAAAATATTCTCCAGAACATATTCTTGAGCTCCCTCAGGTATCGGATCCTGTCGATGATGCTGTTCCGGTAAGTGTAGATGAGATGATCAACAGTGTTTACTTCGATCTTCGTTCTACCAAGTTGCTCAACTTTTCTATGGCAGCACCTTCGTATGATTTATTGCCATTGGCCAAACTTAGCAAGGCTGTTATGCATGTGCTTCGCGAATCGAAAACCAGTTGTACAAATTATGAGCATGTTCAGGGAAGCGAAGCTCTTCGTAAGCAGATTGTTCGGCAGGCATTTAATTGGGGAGGAAGACTTCACGAAGATGATGTTGTAGTAACAGCAGGCTGTGTTGAGGCAATGTCACTTTGTGTTAAAGCCATCACAAAACCGGGAGATGCTGTGGCCATTGAAAGCCCTACCTACTTTGCTATTTTTCAGGTAATGGAAAGTCATGGGTTGAAAGTAGTTGAAATTCCGACTGACCCCACAACAGGTATCGATCTCGATTATCTGGAGAATGCTATTCCTCGTTTTGATATTAAAGCCTGCTTGTTTGTAAACAACTTCAACAATCCGTTAGGAAGTTGTATGCCAGACGAAAACAAGAAACGCCTGGTAGACATGTTGTCGAAAAAAGAAATTCCGTTGGTTGAAGACGATATCTATGGCGAATTGTATTTTGGAAAGACAAGACCCAAGACGTGTAAGTCGTTTGATAAAAAAGGATTGGTATTGCATTGCGCGTCTTTTTCAAAATCACTGGCACCAGGTTATCGTATTGGTTGGACTATTCCCGGAAGGTTTAAAGAAAAAGTAATTCGATTAAAACGAATGCATACAGTCTCTACGAATACCTTAACACAGGCTGCTGTTGCTGATTTTTTAAGTAATGGAAGATTTGAGTTACACCTTCGCCATTTACGAAAAGTGTTGCACACTCAATCGCTTCGTTATATTCAATTGATCTCAGAACATTTTCCTGCAGACACGCGCATCACTCGCCCACAGGGTGGATTTACATTGTGGATTGAGATGAATAAAAAGGTAGATGGTTATAAATTACACAAACGCGCACTCAAACATAATATAGGTATTGCACCGGGCCAGATCTTTTCATCACAAGGTAAATTCGAAAATTGTTTTCGGATCAGTTATGGAGAACCCATGAATTTAAAAATTGAAGATGGAATTATAAAACTTGGAAAATTGATTGAGGATATGATGAAGTGAGCGAGTACATAATGTGTTGATATAAAAAAGCCCATTGAAATTTCAATGGGCTTCACACGTACCAACCGCACAAATTACATTGGCAACACAACCGTGTCAATCACGTGGATCACACCATTTGATTGAGTTACATCAAAAATTGTAATCGTAGAGACATTACCTTTTGCATCGGTAAGAATTACATCCTTGCCTTTCATGCTCGCAGTAAGGATACCACCTTGCACGGTTTTTAATTCAGCTTTTCCTTTGCCGTCTTTAATTAGCTTAGCAACATCCGATGCACTCCATTTACCGGCTACAACATGATAGGTCAACACTGCTGTTAACGTTGCTTTGTTCTCGGGCTTCAAAAGCGTTTCTACAGTTCCTCCAGGTAATTTATCGAAGGCTGCATTGGTTGGAGCAAAAACCGTGAAGGGACCTTTACCTTGCAGGGTTTCTACTAGGCCTGCTGCTTTAACCGCGGCAACAAGAGTAGTGTGGTCCTTTGAGTTCACTGCATTTTCAATAATGTTTTTGTTGGGATACATTGCTGCCCCACCTACCATTACCGATTGTGCAAAAGATGCAAATGCAAACACAACACCGAATACGGAGAGAATTACTTTTTTCATAAAATTTAAGAATGTTTAGTTGTTTGATGTTTAAAACACCACTTACGATACATTGTTGGAAGTTGGATTGTTACACCTAGAAAGTATTTTCATGTTCTGGAGTTAAAGTGTTGTGATCACGCGTAAGAGGTGATATAAAGCGTTGAAACGCTTGAAAATTATTTTGTCATTTGTTCGAACACTTGAACATGAATCGATCCTTAAATTTCTCCCACAGAATTTTTTCGAATACTGTTTAAGTCAACTGCAGTAGAACTCCTCCATTGACACTTTTTATACTTCGGTCTTCGACAAAATACTTTACTTTGTTGGGTGATTGAATTCAAACCTGAGGTATTAAGTTTAAAACGTAAACATGAACGACATTCAAATGGTCTCTGATCTAAAGAAGCGCAACAATGCAGCCTATGATCTGCTGTACTCATTCTATTATCCCACCATTGAACGGTTTGTAAAAAGGAATAGTGGCACATCAGATGATGCTAAGGATGTTTTTCAGGAAACTATCATTGTATTGTTGGATAAAGTGCCGAAAGAAGACTTTGTTCTAACCTCTTCAATCAAGACCTATATTTTTGCTGTTGCTTCAAACATTTGGCTGAAGCGCCTGCGCGATGCCAAGAAGCTGACTAGATTAGAAGATGATCTTGATCTGGAAGATTTCAGTTTTTCAGCTTGGGAACAAAAAGAGGAAAGTAAGGCTAAACAAAATCTGGTTCAACGCATGCTGAACAAAGTAACAAGACATTGTTATCATTTTCTAGCCAAAACATTTTTAAGCGGAGCTACGCGTGAAAAACTCATTGAAGAGATGGGTTATCGAAATTCGCATACCTTCGATAATCAAAAATACAAGTGTCTGGAGCAGGCGCGTAAAACAATTTAATTTTTACGGGTGATTGAAACCACATAGTTGGTATTCAATTAAAAACGCAAAAATGAAATTAACCATCAATCAACAAGCTCCTGATTTTAGTACCACTGATGTTGCCGGTACTTCAATTCAACTCAAAAAATTCAAAGGACAGAAAGTGTACCTGGCATTCGAACGCAATGCAGGTTGTCCGGTTTGTAATCTTCGAACACATGAGCTGTTAAAGCAAGCCAATTCTTTTTCAAAGAAGAATATAGCTGTACTCATGGTGTATGAATCCACGCCAGAGAAAATGAAAGAATATCTGGGTGATGAAAAATACCCTTTTCATTTTATTCCTGATCCCACCAATAGCTTATATCGTAAATATTATGTTGAACAATCGATGGGCAAATTGATGAAGAGCTTGTTTAATGGTCTCCTACCAAAAGTTATGCAGGGAAAAAAACTTTTTAAGAAAAGTATTTCGCAAGATGGGCACACCACTACTATTCCCAGTGAATTCATGATCGATGAAAACGGAAATTTGAGCAAGGTGCATTATGGAAAATTTGTTGGAGATCATTTACCGATTCAGGAATTGAACTAAGCTGAGTTAATGAAGGCAAAATTATTCAATCACTTTTGGCGAATATGAATGTAAAAGAAGTAAGTTTAGTTTTGGCGATAATCCGAGGATGACGCCACCCGAATGACGATGACATCTATTGCCGTTTCTCTAATGCAATTTTGATTGATTTCGGATAACTTCAATTCATATGCAGACACGACAGAATATAGATTTGCCTTTTGAGCCAAGTAAAACTGAGCTCTCTCTTGGAGTGGAACTTGAATTACAAGTTTTGGATGCAGAGAGTTTGCTTCTTACCCCACGTGCTGCTGAAATTATAGATCAGGTTCAGCGCGAAAATTTCAAAAAGGAATTTTTCCAAAGCACACTGGAAATTGTAACGGGAATTTGCAATACTGTTCGAGAAGTTGAAACGGATTTGGAGAGACTCATTCAAAAAGTTCATAAGGGCTCTGAATTTTTGAAATTACGATTGGGATCAACGGGCACGCACCCATTGGCTGACTATCGTGATCGGTTAGTGACACCCTCTTCTCGATACGATGAATTAATAGATCGCAATCAATGGCTCATCAGAAGAATGGCGGTCTATGGAATGCACATTCATATTGGGATGATATCCGGAGAGAGCTGCATTCGTTACAATTATTTTTACATGCATTTTCTTCCTCACATTATGGCGTTATCCGCAAGCTCTCCCTTCTGGCAAGGTATGGATACTGGATTATCATCTTGCAGACCTACAACATACGAAGCATTACCTACTGCAGGAATGCCTTACCTTGTAAAGAGTTGGGAAGAATTTCAAAAATTGTATGGATTCCTTATTCAATCAAAGGCGATTACCAGTATACGTGATTTATGGTGGGACTTAAGACCAAGTCCTCAGCTTGGAACATTAGAGCTGCGGTTTTGTGATGAGCCCGCTTCACTTCGCGAAGCATTAGGTATTGTAGCATTTGTTCATGTGCTGGCACATTGGTTTCGCGATCATGAGGCAGAGTGGGCGCAATCAAACTCAACATTAAAACATTGGATCTTCAGAGAGAACAAATGGCGAGCACTACGCTTTGGTTTGCAAGCCGAAATTATCGTGAGTAGAAATGGAAAAACAAAGTTGTTGAGTCGTGATATAAAAGATTGGCTTAAAATTTTGGAACCATATTCTAAACAACTCAAGTACGAAGAATATCTATCGGTGGTGCACGAAATAGTAGAGAAGGGTAATAGCTCGGATCGCCAGCATGCTATATATGTTAAGAGTAATGACTTAATGGAGGTGGTGAAACATAATGTAAAAGAATTTGAACTTGGCTTTCCAGAGTGGGATTGAATTTTAAATGAACAATGGTACCTTACTCCTCAATAAAGACAGGAGATTGTTGTGCTGTATAGGTACTATCGGTTAATTGTTTCATCTCTTTTGTACTCCAATTCATAAGCGTAATATGATATTGTGTTTCTTTCCAGTCCGAACTGTTAAACACTAACCAGTTTCCATCCGAACTCCAATCGTGCCAGCCTTCTGCTAATTCATTGTTCGTTAGTTTCCATTGCTTTTTACCATCAGGAGTTACAGCGAAAATACTATGGCGGCCATCTTGCAGTGATACGTATGTGATGAAGTTTTCAGTTGGATGCCACTTCGCTGAGCCAGCTCTATATCCATATTCTTTTGCCGAAGAATTGTTTTCAGGATAATGTGTCAACTGTTGAATATTGGTTCCGTCTGAATTCATTAAATATAATTCTTCATGAGATGTTCGATCCCGTTTATCTTTGTTATAACTAAAGGCAATTTGCTTTCCATCAAGAGAGAAGCAAGGATCACTGTATCGCGCAGCGGTATCACTGGTAATTTGTTTGAATGATCCCGTTTTTAAGTTGATGATAAAAAGTTGATGACGAAGTTTCTTTCCATTTCTTCCTGTAACAACCATTTCCTCACCATTATTTCGGCTACTCATCCAGCTATCCTCTAATTGCAGATCACTGACCTTTTTTGGATTTGATCCGCTGGCATCGGTCTCATATAAAAAGAAACAGCGATAGCTTGTATCACGGTCGCTTATAAAGTACAAATGATCTTTAAAAGCATAATAGGTCCATGCCACATCCGGATTATTCGTAATGTTTTTCTTGTCTGTTCCATCCATGTTCATTGTAAAAATTTCATAGTCCTCACGTGTGGTGTCAGGAATATGAACATTGTATGCGATGGTGTAGTGTTTCTTATTTATTGTTTCATCATTGTTGCTTTGCGAACGACCACAAGCAAAAAGAGTAAGAGCGGATATGGTTGCGAGTAAAAGATTTTTCATTTTGTATGAGTGCGATTATAAGATTGTTGTATAGAGGTAAGTATTTTCGTATCAAACGCCTTGATGGTTGTCAGGACAACCATGTGAGAGATGCGAGGCATAGGACCACTTAATTTTGTTTTTCGTATGGTTTCAGAAAAAGGTAGATCACCCAGGTCGAGACCCAATCGAATTTCATTTGGCTTAATATTGACGGCTGCGAATTCTCTCGCGGCTGTAAAAGATAAATAGGTTTTCTTCGGAATGAGCTGCGTTCCCTGAAACATGCTGGTTATCTTTTCAGACACTTCGTCAAATAAGGGTCGCATATCCGGACACTTTATAAAATGACTTTCAAGCAGATTATTCTCATCAATGTAAACAGGTTTTCCATTGTTCAAAAACATTCCGGTTAAGAGTTGAGCTTGCATGTGATTTAGTCCATGTCCTTTTTTTAGCCATTCGAGAATATCATTTCGTTTTTCAATTCCAGAAGATTTTATAAGGGCAAGCCATTGTTGTAAACTCTTACCTGTTTTCTCTTTAGCGGTATCTATAAATTCTTTTTCAAATTCTCCTGAAGTCTTTGCCATAATGCTGTTGATTATTACCTCCAAAGACCGAGTATGAAACCAATAAGCGTAAAGTAGGCGGTAATATAACCACCGTTTATGAAGATGTATTTCCAGGATCGTTGCTCAAACAAACCAACGACTGTGAAGATCAATGCGGAAAACCCGAAGCCTGCCAGAAATCCAGCGGTTGCTCCCCAAGCCAAATCCGTTTTATCATCACCAAGAAAAAACGCCATGTTGTAACTGATGATCAGCGAGAGGATCAAAGTAATACCATACGTCTTAGCAGGATTAACTTTCTTAATGTCTTCTTCAGTAAAATTATTCTCCTTCATCCATGCTTTGTAAAAACACAAAGGTGAATACCAAATAGCGCCTACTGCTAAATTAGCAACTGAACACGTCAGTACTGCCCAATGATTGATGTATAATTGATCCATAATTGTTTTTTTAAGCAAGTAAGTGTCGTGAATTGAAAAGGTATTGGAAAAAATTTACCTATCCAACGGCAACATAATTGGTGAATTCGCTTTTCATTGAATGGTATTGGTTTGGCGTAAAGCCGGAGAAGTTTTTAAAGTCGTTGATAAAATGGGACTGATCATAGTATCCACTTTCAAATGCAATGGTGGTCCAATTGATAACTTTGTTCTGTTCAATTTCCGTAATCGCCTTCTGAAAACGAACTACCTTTAAAAATGCTTTAGGCGAAAGACCAACATGTTCTTTAAAAAGATGAATGAGATGCTTTTGAGAAAAGCCTACCTTATGTGATATATTTTCGATAGTAGCCTGGTCTGGTCGGAGTAGAATCTGATTTACTGCGAAGTCGACAAAGGGATTTACCTGGAATCTTTTGTTAAAAATTTTCAAAAGGTAATTTTCAGCATACGTGAATTTTTGTTGGATATCGGGTAAACCAAGTAATGCTTCCCGGATGTTCATAATTTCGTTTGTCATAACGAGCTCACCATCGATCACGTAATCGGTTAGCTCATTCAGTGGCATTTCTACGAACGATGACGCTTTTCCTTTATGGAAGTTGATGATAAACATTTCACTGTCCCTTCCTGAAGGAATAGTGATGTAATTATTTCGGATGCCCGAGAACCAAACATTTTTACAGGATTGAATTTCTTTCAGGCTGTGATTGTCGTAAATAAACTTTGGGTAGTCAGTAAGATCAATTACAACATTGATATTTCCGTCAGGTAAAAAGCGATCAACTGTGTGAATCGGATTATAATCTTTGTAATAGACAAAACTCTCAATAAACTGATTGAGTGGAAAACAAGGTATATGCGTTCCGAAAGTCATACTGAGATTGAATTTAGAGATTATAGAAATACAGATCGGAAAAACCAAAGAAAATTATTCTTTCTTTTTCTTCTTTTTCGGTATTTTTCCAATGCGAGGATCGTGCTTTAAAATCAATTCGCATACATGAAGAACCGATTCCTCAAAATCATCGGCATCGATGGGTAAAATTTGCCAATTGCTTGAAGTTCCACCAAATACTTTGATGGATCGCATATTTGGAAATAGCTTTTGAAGATTAGCATGATGTTCTGTTTCCGTAGCAATCCAAACACCGTTATCGTCTGTGTGTTCTTTTTTATTTCGAAGGGTTAATAATATTTTATCACCAAGGTAGATGGAATGACAACCGAAGAAAGCTTTTACTTTGATATCAAGTTGCCCCAGGTTCTCCAGAACAAATTCAAATGGAATTGATTTTTTCGCTGGAGATTTCATGGTATGCTTATATATGACAAAATTTTTTTGGATGGTCAGTGCAAAAGTTTAATTGCTCTGCTATTGGCTTGAAGAAATAAAAAAGTCGTCAGGTCTTAAACCTGACGACTTCAAAAAATTATAATAAGCTTATTGACTTGGACCTTCCAGTTGAACTTTCACTGGCTTCTCATATCCGAATAGCTCATCGAGTGTAAGTTCTTTCACCTCACCATAATTCTGAAGATCTTTTAGGTTCAGTTTATTTCGATCGCCAACCAATACTACATTGGATTTCCTTCCTTTAATATAGTCTTGCTGGAACTTCTCTACATCAGCAATCGTCATAGTCTGAATTTTCTCATAAACGTCTTTGCGAACATCGTGGTCAATACCTTTTCGCATGGCGCTTTCATAGTTGAAAAGAATAGCAGTCTTTGTAATTCTTTCGCTTTCAAGTTTATTCATCAATGAATTACGCGCTACATCAAATCCGCCTTCTGATTTGGGAAAATTCTGGATGAGTTCGGTCATAGCTTTCATTGCTTCCGCTTGCTTATCCGCTTGTGTACCGATATAACCAAAGAACTGATCGCTGTCTGTTTTCTTATCTCCTAAACCATACGTAGCAAATGCAGAATATGCCAGGCCCTGTGCTTCGCGCAATTCCTGAAATACAGGCGATGCCATACTGCCTCCAAAGTATTCATTAAACATGCGCGCTTCTGGAATTCGTTCAGCATCAAATTTCTCTCCTTTCGAAAGGAAAATAATTTCTGCTTGCACCATATCATAGTTAGCCCAATATGCTTTAGGCTTGTCCATGCTTAACTCTGGAAAAACAACGGGTGCAGGTGTTGGCAATAATTGATCAGGTAAAATATGATTAGCATTAAGTGAAGCAATCAAATCGGTCTCTGATTTTGGACCAAAGTATAAAATACGATGTTGGGTTTTGGTGAAACCTTTAATGATGTCTACCAGCTCTTGTGATTTCACCTCACCCAATTCTTTATTTGTAAGCACATTGGTGAAAGGAGATTTTGGTCCGTATGTGCCGTAGTTCATCAAACCTTCCCACAGTATTGCCGACTTGTCTTTCTTAATATCATCGCGTGTTTTGAAAATGCCATCAATCATTTTCTTCACTGCTTCATCGTCTGGTTTTGGATCAGCCAATAACTTTTCAAACAGTTGAATGGACTTGTCCATATTTTCTGTGAGGCCATTCAAATATACATAGGTCTGATCCTCATTAGCCATCACACCAAATTCACAACCAATTTTGTAAAACTCTTTCTTTACTTCTTCAGCAGTCATATCGCTTGTGCCTAAGTATTCAAGGTATTCGACCGCTTGTTTCATTTTCGGGTTGTTGTTTGTGCCCACATCGGAAAGGTAGTAGAGTGTGAACAAATCGTTCTCTCCGTTTTTTGTGTAGAGAACGTCTACCTCTTTGTTCATCTTCAACTTCTTGATGTCTTTGTTATAATCTAAAAACACAGGTTGAATTTTGTCTACCTTATTCGCTAATATCTTTTCATGAAATGGTGATTTCAATTCTTTGTTAAGCGATACCTTCGTAATGGAAGGCTTTGTAACTTTTTGTTGATTTGGATCCTTACCGTTGCGCTTGTACACCACAATGTAATTTTCTTTGTAATGCTCGTTAGCAAATTTTACGATGTCTTCCTTTGTATATTTTGAAAGATCCTCTGTTCTGGAAATGTAATCCTTCCAGGGGATGTTGTTGGTAAAGGCCATCACTTCATCACTCGAGCGTGCCCCGTTGTATTGTGATCGATTGATTTCGCTTTTCTTTAAATCATTGATAACGGCTTCGATCAACCAGTCATCAAATTCACCTTTCTTTAGTAATTCAACTTGTTCGAGCAAAAGTTTTTTCACCTCTTCCAATGATTGACCATCGCGTGGTTTTCCTGTAAAGGTGTGCAAGGAGTAATCATTTAGATTGTCGACATAACTGCTAGGCTCTAATACTTTTTGTTGTTGTTTTAAATTCAAATCGATCAGACCGGCTTGTGAATTCGCCATGATCATGTCGGTAAGCCGCAATAACTTTGCATCTTCAGAACCCGTGCCTTTAAAACGAAATGCCATATTTAACCATTCAGAATCCGGACCATAAACATTTACTTCAACAGGCTTGGTGATATCAGCTTCAGCAATGACTTCCCATGGTTTTAAATCAGCATTGGGTTCCCAGCTTCCAAATGATTTATCAATTAATGCTATGGTTTTGTCGTAGTCAAGATCACCACTCAAACAGATGGCAACGTTGTTCGGTCGATAATACTTATAGAAATAATTTTTGATTTCGGTAATCGATGGATTCTTTAAATGATCAATCGTACCAATAACCGTTTGCGTTCCGTAAGGATGTTTTGTGAACGCAGCAGCATACAGGGCTTCAAACGTTTTCCAATAATCATTATCAAGACTGCGGTTTTTTTCTTCGTACACGGCTTCCAATTCGGTGTGAAACAACCGCGGTACAATTTGGCGGAAGCGATTTGATTCGATGGTAATCCAGTTTTCAATCTGATTGGTAGGAATGTCGTTTACATATACCGTGCGATCTTCAGTCGTGTAGGCATTAGTACCTTTCGCTCCTATTTCAGCAACCATTTTATCATATTCGTTTGCGATGGCAAGCTTTGAAGCTTCATTCGAAACCTGATCAATCAATTTATAGTAATCCATTCTTTCGATTGAATCATGAAGTGTGCGGTAGTGTTCGAACATGTGCTCGATGCTATCGAGATAAATTTTTTCCTGATCCCACGCTTGTGTACCAAAATCAGCTGTCCCTTTAAACATGATGTGTTCAAGGTAATGTGCAAGACCTGTAGCGTTTGACGGGTCAAATTTTCCTCCAGCCTTTACCGCAATGGAGGTCATGATCCGCGGCTCGGCTTTATATTGACTGAGATAAACCTTTAGTCCATTTTTCAACGTGTAGATTCTTACGTTGAGCGGATCGTTTGTTACATACTCATACGAATAGCCGTTGCTTTCGGCAGTTTTGGTTTCGTATTTACTTTCGGGTTTGCAGCCTTGCAGAATAACAAAGGCTACTAAAACATAGAAGAGGTGTTTGATTTTCATAACTACGGTTTTATGTGGGTTAATAAAGAAAAGTAAAAAGAATTAACGGGACTTCCTCGGGATATTATATAGGTAGATTACTTGTTCAGAAAAATAGTTTTACCGGATTTTGCAGATTCCCGGGCAGCGGATAAAATTTCGACAACAACCTCGTTTACCGCAAAGGAAGATAGATCTTTTTCTGGTTTAATATTTCCATTAATTACTGCGGATAGATAGGTAAAGATATTGGCACGTTGTTCAGGAAGCGAAACCAGATCAATCCATGTTTCTGTATTCGGCTGATCGGTAAACACACATTTCATTTTGTTTTTACTATTGGCAATCACCATTCCCTTTGTTCCATACACTTCAGTGTCTTTTCTACCCGTAGTCCAATTCCAGGATGCCTGAATAATTGCCTGACATGTTGAATAGGTGAGAATGATACTGGCTTCATCATCTACCTTTGGATAAATGTCGGGCTTGAGTTGTTGAGTAACGGCCGTAACCGATAGTGGTCTTTGACCATCCATCAGCCATGTCATGATGTCGGCACCATAACATCCGAAGTCTGTTAATGCACCACCACCATTTTGAATGGGATCCGTGAGCCAATCCAAAAATTCTTTAGTGCATCCAATTTCTTTTGGCCCTTGATGTCCATCGAGAATAACTACTTTACGAATGGTACCTAAGCTCTTTTCGGTTTTCACCATGTCCCACACTTTTGCATGCGAAGAATACCAAGTGGTTTCATAATTGGTTAAAAGGTGAACGTTGAATTTTTTTACCAAGGATTGCATTTGCTTTAAATGATCCATGTTAACCGCTAATGGTTTTTCAACCACAACATGAATCCCTTTCGGTGCGCAAATTTTTACTACTTCCAGATGTTCATAAATTGAGTTAAAGGCACAGACTGCTTCTGGTTTTGTTTTCTTAATTAGTTCGTCAAGAGTAGAGAACCAAAGTGAATCAGGTAAGTTATGTTGTTTCAGTAATCGCATGGCCAAATCTTTATTGGGTTCGGCAAATCCAATGATCAGAACATCTTCTCGCTTGCCCATGTATTCAAAAACCTGATAAACATGAGCGTGTGTCATGCCCGCAACACCAACACGAATAGGTTTGCCCGTTGAGAGCAGCGTTAAAGAAAAGATAAACACAAAAACAAGAATGAAATATTTCATGATTTTAAAATTCAGAATGAATGGTTTTAGTGCATCTCTAAAAACCTCCTCTTATCCTTCTGAACAGGAGAAGGGAAGGGATGAGGCTGGTAAGAAAAGAGTTTTTAGAGATACCCTTAAATTATAGCAATGAATGAATCCGCATTTAGTAAAGCTTCTAAGGTAAGGACGATCACAAGAATTTCCTAAATGAATTGTGTGGGAGGTAATCCCCAAGCAAAGCATATTTCCACCCTTTTAGTAACTGGTAAAGGGTTTCAAATCAATTATTTACAGACAGATAAGCCGCATAAATTTTATTTCTTTAACAAAATAGTAACTAATAGTATCGGGTGCCGTATATTTGTTTTACAAAACATATATAAATGGGAAAAGAATATCTGGGCGAATTCGAAGAACTCGTACTCACCATGGTTGGGATTTTACAAGACGATGCTTACGGCAATGCCATTGTAAATGAAATTAAAGAGCGTGTGGGAAGAGACTCTAATCTTAGTGCCGTGCATGTTACCCTCTATCGACTTGAAGACAAAGGCCTGGTGAAGTCGAGTATGGGTGGAGCAACGAATGCAAGGGGAGGAAGGCGCAAACGAATCTTTACCGTAACAAATGCAGGACTATCCATGCTTCGTGCAATGAAAGAAGCACGCATGGATCTTTGGAAGTTAATACCTCAATTAAAAATTGTAGGCATTTAGCATGCAAGAAAAAAATATACCTCCAAAATTTTCTCATCGGTTACTGGAATGGATTTGTCCATCTGGTTTATTCGAAGGTATTGAAGGTGATCTGGTAGAACAGTTTGAGGAGGATATTAAGACATGTGGAGTTAGAAGTGCTAAGAGAAGATTTACATGGAACGTAATGCGGTTTCTTAGACCTGGAATTATTTTGAGAAATAGATTTTCACTACAACTTTATCGGCTCTATATGGTAAAGGCATATTTTAAAATTTCGCTTCGACATTTGATGAAAGATAAAGTCTTTTCATTTATTAATGTAATTGGATTGGCCATTGGAATGGTAGCCGCTTTTTTAATTATTCAGTATGTTGATTTCGAAATGAGCTACGACCGTTTTCATAAAAACTCAGATCGTATTTACCGGGTTTGTCATAATCGATATCAAGACGGAATACTTCAGTATGAAAAAGCTCAAACTTTTATCCCAACAGGTGAGGTATTAAAAAATGAATATCCTGAAGTGGAGGATTATACAACCTTGTTTAAAATAAGTGATCAGGCCGAGATCATTATTTCTCATTATTCACAGAATGGAGAATCAATAAAATTTAGTGAAGAAAATGTATATCACATTAAAGGAAATTTTTTCAACATATTTTCTTTTCCTGTTGTATTAGGCTCAAGAAGCATAACTTCTATTGCGCCAAGGACAGTTTTAATTTCAAGAGCTATAGCTGAAAAATATTTTGGAATTACTTCCCCCTTGGATAAAGTAATTCATCATACTTACAATGGAGATTATAAAGTAGCAGGAGTGTTTGAAAACATTCCGCAGAACTCGCACATAAAACCTGATTTTCTTTTTGCATGGGAAAGCGCTTCGGATGCAGCGGACGGTGGTGACAGTAATAACTGGCATTGGGATGGGTTTTACACTTACATCAAACTGGTAAATAATGCAGATGTAAAAACATTAGAAACCAAATTGCCAGAGTTCACGAAGAAATACTTAGGGACTGCGAATGATAGAATAGGAGAGTCAACATTTAAACTACAACCTGTAGCGGATATTCATCTTAACTCACACTTGTTGAGTGAAGCTGGTGTAAATGGAGACGCAACGGTTGTCGGCATTCTGAAAGTGTTAGCATTGTTCGTTTTGATAATGGCTTATATCAACTACATCAATCTTTCCTCAGCTAAGGCAAACGACAGAGCAAAGGAAATTGGTATTCGAAAAATTATTGGCTCAAATCGCAGAGAACTAATAAGCCAATTTCTTCTCGAGTCATTGATGATTAATATTCTTGCTTGCATCCTTGCTATTTCTATTGTGATATTTTTCATAATGCCATATCGTGAGGTCTTTGGATTTGAAGGATCATTCAACTTGTTGAATGAAAAGAAATTTTGGATGTGGCTAATCTCAATAGTTATTGTGGGGAGTTTAGCATCTGGATTGTATCCTGCATTTATAATTTCGGCTTTTGAACCTATAAATGTTTTGAAAGGGAAAATAACCTCTCTAGGAAGAGGTTTTTCAATTAATCTGCGAAGAGGAATGGTAACGTTTCAGTTTATGTTATCCATCGTACTCATTACAGGGTCTGCTTTTATCTATAAGCAAATCAGATTCATGAGAGAAAAAGATTTGGGAATGGATATTAATCAGACACTCGTACTCAGAACTTTTGCAAAGTTTGGACCTCCCGGTTCTGATTCCGTTTTCCTAAAAAATTTGGCAGTAATAAAAAATGAATTAACAACAGTTAAAGATATTAAAGGAGTAACCACATCATATGATATTCCCGGTAAGGAACATTTATCATTGTTCTCTAATTTTAGAAATGTTAAAAATAAGAAGGAGGTAATTTCGCTGTACTACAGTAGGATTGATTATAACTTCATACCCCTATTTGAAGCGAAGATACTGAGCGGTAGAAATTTCTCAGAAGATATTGAGAGCGATCAGCAAGCGATAATTGTCAATAAGGAGGCCCTCGAAGAATTTGGATTTGATAAACCAGAAGATGCAATTGGTAATGAGGTAGTTTATGGCCGAGAACCTAATTTAAGGAAAGTCAAAATTATTGGTGTGGTTGATTTTCGCGCTACCTCATTCAAAGAGAAAAATTATCCAGTTGTGTATCAAATAAATTGGGCTCCTTTGAGATTCCTCTCGATAAAATTTAATCAACTAAATGGTAATGATATAAACCAGAACCTTAGTTTAATAAAGCAACATTGGGAGAAGATATTTCCTGAACAGCCTTTTGATTATTTTTTCCTGGATGATTTCTTCAATGCACAGTACAAATCGGAACAGAAGTTCAGCACAACATTAACGTTGTTTACGGGCCTTGCTATTTTTATTGCTTGCCTTGGCCTTTATGGATTGTCTTCTCTGATTACAGTACAGAGAACAAAGGAAATTGGAATCAGAAAAGTGTTAGGTGCTTCTGTGAAAAACATATTTCTGTTGATATCAAAAGACTTTGGTATTTTAACTCTGGTAGCCGGAATAATTTCCATGCCTATTGTTTGGTACTCTATTTCGAGTTGGTTAGAGAGCTATACCTATAAAACAGAGCTGTCTTGGTGGATATTTGTGATTCCACTGTTTGCCATGTGGTTAATCGTTTTAATCACCATTGGGCAGCAGGCAATTAGGGCAGCATTGGTTAATCCAATAGAGAGTTTGAACTATGAATAAAATTCAACCACCACAATTTGCCATTCGATTCCTTGCCTGGTTTTGTCCAGCGCATTTGTATGAAGGTATTGAAGGTGATTTGCTGGAACAGTTTGAAGAGGATGTAAATGAAGTAGGGAAGAAGCAAGCACGTAGAAGGTTTGTGTTGCGAACCCTAAACTTTTTCCGACCGTCTATCATCTTGAGAAATAAATTTTCAATTGAATTAATTAGCACCATCATGATCGGAAATTATTTAAAAGTTGCTTCGCGCAATATTCAGAAGCGAAAGTTCTATTCATTCATCAACGCTTTTGGTTTAAGCATAGGTATTGCATTTTGTGTGCTGATCTATTTATACATAGAGGATGAAAAAAGTTTTGATCAGTTTCATGTAAACAAGGACCGGATATTCCGGATGGAAGAAAAAAGCTATAACACCTGGCAGCCCATAAAAGATGATCCGTATAGCAGATCGGCTTATCTGCAGCTTGGTTTAAAGCAAGCCTTAAAAGACGAATTGCCAGAAGTAGAGTTCGCTACTCGTTTTACTCCAGGTGAAACCGGTGTGTTTACATATCAGGATAAAATTTTTACAGAATCCATTACCTATGCTGATGCTGATTTCTTCAAAATGTTTTCGTTTGAAATACTACAAGGTAATGCGGACAAATTATTTCAAAACACAAGTGATGCTGTTATTACACAGGAGATTGCTAAGAAGTATTTTGGAGAAGAAGATCCGATTGGCAAACCGGTTTCCATCGATAATCAAGGTGAGAAAGTATTTACGATTGCCGGAATTGTTGAGACGCCTCCTGAAAACTCGAGTATTAGTTTTAAAATAATAATACCTCAGGAAAATAAACCCTATTACGAAAAGCAATTGACGAGGTGGGGAAGTTTCAATACCCCTACATTCGTTCAACTACAACCAAATGCTAACCTAACTTCATTCAAAACAAATTTGGATAAGTTAGTGCAGAAGGTAATGGGTGATAAATTAAACGAATGGAGGAAGGAGTCTGTTAATCCTATTCCAGCGGATGCAAAAATGTTGGAGTATGAATTTACACGCATTACCGATATACATTTAAAAAAAGAAATAAGCTGGAATAAAGTAAGTGATCCTCAATACTCTCTTATCCTTGGCGGAATAGCAATTCTTATTTTGATCATTGCTTGTATTAATTACATTTCGTTGGCACTCACAACTTCGGCTTCAAGGAAAACGGAAGTGGGAATTCGCAAAGTAGTTGGTGCTTTAAAAAATCAATTGATCTATCAATTTAGTTTTGAATCTGTGATCATTGCGCTCTCATCAATGATTATTGGATTAGGATTGGTGGTTCTGTTCTTGCCGGCATTCAATTCATTTACTGAAAAAGGTATTCACTTATCATGGATTGGATCACTACCAGTAATTGCGGCAAGCATTGCTATTACTATAATTGTTGGATTAATAGCAGGGAGTTATCCAGCATTGTTTCTCTCCGGCTTTAAACCAGCACAGGTTTTAAAAGGTGGCTTCACTTCAAAATTGCAATCTGGTTTTACAAAGCCTCTGGTGATTCTTCAATTTGCGCTCTCTGCTTTTCTGATCATCAGTTCGGTGATCATGTATAAACAAATGCGATTTGTAGCATCGAAAGATCTTGGTTACAATCAGCATCAGGTAATTGTAATCCCTACACAGAAAGGGTGGACTGAAGAATCGAACAAGACGGTACAGCAATTTCGTGATAGACTAAGTAAGGAGCGTGACGTATTGAGTGTGGCCGGAACCAGTATTTCGTTTAATCAAGGTTGGTCTCGAAATGGTTATAAGATTGATGATGAACAAAAATCTGCTTTTGTTTATGCCGTTGATCCTTTCTACTTATCAACACTGGGTGTTCAAATGGCAATGGGAAGAAATTTTGACCCTAATATTTTATCGGATTCAAATGCTGTAGTTGTGAATGAAGCATTGGTGAAGGATATGAAATGGACTGATCCTTTAAATTCATATTTGAATTGGCAGGAGGATACTGTTGGATTAGGAGCGCGCGTGATTGGTGTAGTGAAAGATTATCATTTTCGCTCCCTTGAATCAGCCATTGAACCCATGCTGTTAAGCATGAACAAAAACGCAGCAGGCTATTTAACCAACATGCAGGTAAAGATTGCTCCTGAAAATATTCCGGCAACACTTGAGCGAATACAAAAGTCGTGGAAGGAATTATATCCTGATCGCCCATTCGATTATACTTTTCTCGATGAGGATGTAGCCAAACAATATGCAAGTTATGAACGATGGATGAGTATCATGGGTCTTGCAACAGGATTTGCTATTTTGATTTCGTGTCTGGGATTATTTGGTCTTGCCGGAATCAATGCAGTAAATCGTACAAAAGAAATTGGTATTCGTAAAGTAATGGGTGCTGATTTGAAAACGATTTTCATTTTGCTGAACAAACAATTTATTTGGCTTGCTGTTGTGGCATTCTGCATTGCCTCGCCACTTTCATGGTACTTCATTACCAGTTGGTACTTAAAAGATTTTACTTTTCACGTTGCCATTGGTTGGGAATTATTCGCCATCAGCATGGGCACAGGTTTGTTGCTGGCACTAGCAACAGTAAGTTATCATGCTATTAAAGCAGCACTGATTAATCCTGCTGAGACTTTGAAGTATGAATAGAATATGTAAGCAGTATTTAAAGATTGCCTGCTTTGAATTGTTTTAGATTTCGAAGGTTCCTTCAAACACCATTTTGGCAGGACCAACTAAATGGATTTCTTCGAATGATTTAGTGGAGGTGGATTTATATTCCACCGAAAGATTTCCACCCTTGGTTTTAATGTTGACCGGAGATGAGTACTTACGGAATGAAACTGCAAGGGCAGCCGCGGTTACACCGGTACCACAAGAAAGCGTCTCATCCTCAACACCACGCTCATAGGTACGAACTGTAATGGTATTATCGGAATGGAGTTCAACAAAATTCACATTTGTGCCTCCGGGTTTGAAATCTTCGCTATAGCGGATTTTTTTTCCTTCTTCAAAAACAGGATAGCTGTTGATGTCAGTAACGAAACGAATAAAGTGAGGAGAACCTGTATGAATAAAAAAATCTTCACCCATCTGCTTCACTTCGTTAACATCATTCATTCTTAAACGGACAATGCCATTCGACAAAAGTTCGGCATAATGCGGGCCATCATATGCCTGAAAGTTGATGTTGCCATCTACCAATCCCAACTGAGATGCAAAATGGATTGCCGCACGACTTCCATTACCGCAAAGACTTTGTGAGCCATCACTATTATAATATTCAAGATTAAAATTGAGGGAAGGATGTTTTTCAATTAACATCAAACCGTCTGCACCAATACCAAACTTACGGTCGCAGATTTTTTCGATCTGCTCTTTCGTAAACGAGAAATTACCCTGGCGATTATCCACCACTACAAAGTCGTTGCCCGTTGCCTGATATTTATGGAAATGGAATTTCATTATAGAGTTTAGAGTTCAATGTTTCGAGTTTGAGGCGTTTAAGCAGGAGTGAAGATTATTTCACCTCTTCGTAGTCAACATATTCACCGCCTTCAAGTTTGCTCTTTTTAGTTTTGGGAGGTGTTTGATTTTGCTTTCGCTTCAAATCATTTAGTTCTTGAGAAGCCGCACCAGCGCGGAAGAAGAAAGAGCTAATCTTATAAATAATGTAAACAACTAGCCCAAGAACTATGAAATACTTCATGTGATTATACTTTGTCTGATCTTTATTTTAAATCCTTTGCGGCTACTGTAATTATCTTTGCATCTTTAGAAAAGACTAACTCACCGCCCTCTTTCTTTTTCAACGCGACCAATCGTTGGCGTGTCAGCTCAAGCCCCTTTGTGAACTTTTCTTTTATCGCTATCGATTCAGTGACGCTCATTTTACCAGTTTTATTTTACTCCAAAGTTCAGGATAATGTACTGCAATGTCAACATTTGATTTTCCGTCAGCGATAATTGAGGCAACATCACCAGAATTATCTGCCACTATCCAACGATCTGCTAATGAAATAAATTCAAAAAGGTTCTTTAAACCTCTTAAATAACGCCTTTCAATAAAATCTATCAGATCTGGCAGTAGCATAATGGTTCGGCATATTGAAAGGTACAAAGACCATCAAAAAAACAAAACCCGAATACGATCGGGCATTGTCTATTGTCTAACGTCTTACAACTAAAGTCTATCGACTCAAATAAAGATTCCGCTCTGAGTAAATCTTCATGAAGTAATCATCCATCAAATCGTCAATGAAGTAAATGGCTTCACCGGTTGATTTCATTTCCGGGCCAAGCTCTTTATTTACCTCAGGGAATTTATGGAAGGAGAATACTGGTTCTTTAATTGCGTATCCTTTCTTGGTAGGACGGAAATCAAAGTCTTTTATTTTCTTTTCGCGCAACATTACTTTAGTTGCATAGTTCACATACGGTTCATCGTAGGCTTTGCAAATGAAAGGCACTGTTCTCGATGCACGTGGATTGGCTTCGATGATGTATACCTTATCGTTCTTAATCGCGAATTGAATGTTGATCAATCCAACCGTCTTCAAAGCCAGTGCAATTTTATGTGTGTAGTGTTCAATTTGCTTGATGATGAAATCTCCCAAATTGTATGGAGGTAACACCGCATATGAATCACCAGAGTGAATACCTGCCGGCTCAATGTGTTGCATAATCCCGATGATGTATACATCCTCTCCATCACAAATCGCATCGGCCTCTGCTTCAATTGCTCCATCTAAGAAGTGATCAAGCAATACCTTATTCTCCGGTAAGTGTTTCCAGATATCAAGGATGTGATCTTCAAGTTCTTGTTCGTTGATCACGATCTTCATGCTTTGTCCACCCAATACATATGATGGTCGAACCAGCAATGGGAAGCCAATAATCTTAGAAGCTTCAATCGCTTCATCCGCGTTAGTAGCAACTCCAAATTCTGGATAAGGAATAGCAAGTTCTTTTAACAGAGAAGAGAACCGTCCACGATCTTCTGCAAGATCAAGCGCATCGAATGATGTTCCGATAATTTTGATTCCATACTTATGAAGTTTCTCAGCAAGTTTCAATGCGGTTTGTCCGCCAAGCTGAACAATAACACCTTCTGGTTTTTCATGAAGGATGATTTCGTAAATGTGTTCCCAGAATACAGGTTCGAAATATAATTTATCAGCAATGTCAAAGTCAGTCGAAACCGTTTCAGGATTGCAATTGATCATGATGGTTTCGTAACCACATTCTTTTGCCGCCAATACTCCGTGAACACACGAGTAATCAAACTCAATACCTTGTCCGATGCGGTTTGGTCCTGAGCCCAATACAATTACCTTTTTCTTAGGCGTAACAATCGATTCGTTTTCCTTATCGAAGGTTGAATAATAATACGGTGTCTTCGCTTCAAATTCTGCAGCACATGTATCAACCAATTTATAAACACGATTGATGTTCATGTCTTTGCGCTTCTTGTACACATCGCTTTCGTAGCAATCTAACATGTACGCAATCTGGCGATCGGCAAAACCTTTTTCCTTTGCCTTGCGCATCAACTCAACAGAGATGGTATTCAACTCCAACTTCGAAATTTCTTTTTCGAGATCAACAAGCTCTTCAATTTGTTTCAGGAACCACCGATCAATTTTCGTTAGCTTCTGAACGGTCTTAAGAGGGATACCTAATTTCAACGCATCATAAATATGGAACATGCGGTTCCAACTTGGATGCTCCAGACTGTAAAGTAATTCATCTTGTTTGGTAAGTTCTTTACCATCAGCACCCAGACCATTTCTTCTGATCTCTAACGACTGACAAGCTTTCTGCAATGCTTCCTGGAAATTTCTTCCGATACCCATTGCCTCACCAACCGATTTCATTTGCAAACCTAATGTGCGATCTGCTCCATGAAACTTATCGAAATTCCATCGCGGTACCTTTACAATTACATAATCAATTGCTGGTTCGAAGTACGCGGTTGTTGTACCGGTAATTGCATTACTTAATTCATCAAGGTTATAACCGATAGCAAGCTTGGCAGCAATCTTCGCGATTGGATAACCGGTTGCTTTTGATGCTAATGCTGATGAGCGAGAAACACGTGGGTTGATTTCAATCCCAATAATTTCTTCATCATTATCTGGATTGAGTGAGAACTGTACATTGCATCCACCGGCATACTGACCAATACCATTCATCATTTTTATGGCGAGGTCGCGCATGTGTTGATAAACCGTATCCGGTAAAGTCATTGCTGGTGCTACAGTAATCGAGTCACCCGTGTGGATTCCCATCGGATCAAAGTTCTCGATCGAGCAAATGATGATGATATTACCTATGCCGTCACGCAATAACTCAAGCTCATATTCTTTCCAGCCCATAATGCTTTGCTCCACCAACACTTCGTGAATCGGTGAGGCATGCAAGCCACGATTTAAGAACTCATCAAAATCTTCTGGATTATTTACAAAAGCGCCACCGGTTCCTCCCAAAGTATAAGATGGACGAATCACCAGCGGGAAGCCAATTTCCTGAGCAATTTCTTTTCCTTGTAAAAACGATGTTGCTGTTCCTCCTTTACATACGCCCACACCGAGCTCTATCATTTTCAACCGGAATTTCTCGCGATCTTCCGTTGTCTCGATGGCTTGGATGTCGGCACCGATAATACGAACACCGAAATGTTGCCAAATTCCAGCCTTCTCGCACTCAATACATAAGTTCAAGGCTGTTTGACCTCCCATCGTAGGAAGAACCGCATCGATATTGTGTTTCTCCAGTATTTCGCGGATCGATTTTTTGGTGAGTGGTTTAAGGTAAACGTGGTCAGCCGTTACCTTATCGGTCATGATGGTAGCCGGATTCGAGTTGATCAATACCACTTCAATACCTTCTTCACGCAATGATCGGGAGGCTTGTGAACCCGCATAATCAAATTCACAGGCTTGACCAATGATTATCGGACCGCTTCCGATGATGAGGACTGCGCGAATACTTCTATCTCTTGGCATTTTTTATGGGAGTGGGGTGAACAAAATTGGGCAAAAATAAAACACTGAGGTGAATGACGAAGCGAATGTTCAGATTAAATATTCTGAATGTTGAGGCTTACAGTTGTTCGAGATGAAAAGTTGTAGAAATGGTGCACAAAATTATTGCGATCCACAGACACCACATGACTGTGTAACCGTTTGAAAAACTTATTTTGAGCATTCTTCAGGATTTTCAGAACTTGACCTGCAGAGTTTTAAAGTATGAACCTAAACACAACAGCCCGCGAACAAAATACCTATGATGCCATCGTGGTGGGATCGGGAATCAGCGGAGGTTGGGCTGCAAAGGAATTATGCGAAAAGGGATTAAAGGTATTGATGTTGGAGCGGGGCAAGCCTGTTGAGCATCCAAACTATCCTACCGCCACAAAAGATCCCTGGGAAATTGAACATCGGAACAGACTAACTACTGAAGACAAGGCCCGAGGCCACATTCAAATCCGACACTATTCTTATAAGCCCGATAACAAACACTTTTATGTAAATGATTTAGAGAACCCATACCACGAAGCCAAACGATTTGATTGGATTCGGGGTGATGTTGTGGGTGGACGATCTTTACTCTGGGGTCGCGCCACGTATCGATGGGCCGATCTTGATTTTGAAGCAAACAAGAAAGATGGTTATGGTGTCGATTGGCCAATTCGATATAAGGATCTTGAGCCATGGTATGATTATGTCGAATCGTTTATTGGCGTAAGTGGATATGCAGATGGTGTACCTCATCTTCCGGATGGAAAGTTTCAGCCTCCAATGGAGATGAATTGTGTTGAAAAGAATTTTAAAGAATCGGTCGAGAAAAATTTTTCCGACAGAAGAGTGATCATTGGAAGAGTGGCGAACTTAACTCAACCTGTAAAAGGTCGTGGTCAATGTCAGACACGAAATCTTTGTCATCGAGGGTGTCCTTATGGTGCTTACTTCAGTACGAACGCCAGCACATTACCAGCGGCATTTGCTACAGGTAATCTTACACTAAGGCCTAACTCAATTGTAAATCGTGTTCTCTACGATGAGCAAAAACAAAAAGCAATCGGTGTTGAAATTATTGATAGCGAAACGAATAATACCATTGAGTTCTATTCGAAAATAGTTTTTCTAAATGCTTCCACCCTGGGCACGGCTTTTATTTTGTTGAACTCTACTTCCAATCGATTTCCAAATGGGTTGGGAAATGACAGCGATCAGGCAGGTCGTAATTTGATGGATCATCATAAACAGGCCGGAGCCAATGCTATCGTGGAAGGATTTGATGATCAATATTATCATGGAAGACGCCCTACTGGTATATACATTCCCCGATATCGAAACCTGTCCGAGAAAAGAAAAGATTATATCCGAGGCTTTGGATTTCAGGGAGGTGCAGGCCGATCCGGATGGGCAAGCAAAACTTTTTCGAATGATATTGGTGAGGAGCTTAAGAAAAGTGTGCAACATCCAGGCGATTGGAATATTAATCTTGGTGGTTATGGAGAGTGTCTTCCGTATGCAGAGAATCGCGTGATGCTGAACACAACGCTGAAAGATAAATGGGGGCGTAATACCTTAACGGTAGATTGTGAATTCAAAGAAAATGAAATGGCTATGCAACACGATATGGGGAACTCAGCTGCGGAAATGTTGGAAGCCGCTGGCTATAAAGATGTGAAGCCATATGTGCGCACTTCATTCCCCGGCAATGCAAACCATGATATGGGCACAGCGCGGATGGGACGGGATTCAAAGACATCTGTGCTCAATGCTTTTAATCAAATGCATGATGTGAAGAATGTGTTCATCACCGATGGATCATGCATGACATCAAGTGCATGTCAGAATCCATCACTTACCTATATGGCATTGACTGCTCGCGCATGCGATTATGCTGTGAAAGAATTTAATAAAGGAAACATTTGACCTCACTTAAACTATAATATGAAAACACGCTTCATCATTTTTCTATTCTTGATTTGCGTTTCTACCAATGCTCAGAAAACTGAAAAAGGTTGGCGCAATCTTTTTAATGGCAAAGACCTCACCGGCTGGAAACAAATTAATGGAACAGCAAAGTATGAAGTGAAAGATGGAATGATCATGGGTACAACCACAGAAGGTTCTCCGAATTCTTTTATAGTGACAGACGAAATTTTTCAGGACTTTATACTTGAGCTTGAATTCAAGATGAACGATGGTACAAACTCGGGCATTCAAATCCGCAGTGAAAGCAAGCCCGACTATTTGAACGGAAAAGTTTTTGGGTATCAGTTAGACATTGATCCTTCAGCAAGAAGATGGTGTGGAGGAATTTATGATGAATCAAGAAGACAGTGGCTTTATCCTTTGGAATATAATCCTCCAGCGAAGAGTGCTTATCGTAATGAGCAATGGAACACCGTTCGCATTGAAGCGATAGGAAGTTCCATGCGCACCTGGATCAATGGAATACCGTGTGCCAATCTTTCTGACGACATGACACCGAAAGGATTCATTGCTTTACAAGTACATTCTATCGGTAAAGGAGAAGTGGCCGGAAAAAATGTGTGGTTTAAAAATATCCGCATCAAAACCGAAAATCTTCAGGCGTCACCCGCTGATAATATTTTTGTGATGAATCTTGTTCCTAATGTATTAACCGAACAGGAAAAGAAAAATAGATTAACACTGTTGTGGGATGGACAAACCACCACAGGTTGGAGAGGTGCTGGCAAAGAAAAATTCCCAGAGAAGGGATGGGAGATCAAAGACGGTGTATTGCAAGTTGTAAAATCTTCAGGAGGAGAGTCTACCAATGGTGGCGACATCGTAACACTGAATGAATATGGAGCATTCGATCTTCAGTTTGAATTTAAACTAACAGAAGGCGCAAACAGTGGCGTAAAATATTTTGTAACAGAAAAAGAAAAAAGTACGGGTTCTGCAATTGGTTTGGAGTATCAAGTGTTAGATGATGAAAAACATCCGGATGCAAAACAAGGTGTGGTGGGTAATAGAACTTTGGCATCGTTGTACGATCTAATTCCTGCCGATAGAAATCCAAGAGGCGCTAAGAAGATTGGCGAGTGGAATCAAGGTCGTGTTATTGTATATCCAGATAACCGTGTAGAACATTGGCTAAACGGATACAAGGTATTGGAATACAAACGCGGTGATAATATTTTCAAAGCGCTTGTCGCGAGAAGCAAGTATGCCAATTGGGAAAATTTCGGAATGGCAGAGAAAGGACACATCTTATTGCAAGATCATGGTGATAATGTATCATTCAGAAGTATAAAAATTAAAGAAATAAAATAGTTTAAGATTTCAGGTTCCAAGTTAATTCACCGTCTTTAACCTGGAACCTGGAGCATTGAACCTGGAACCTTAATATAAAATTTATGAAAAGCAACAGAAGAGACTTTATCAAAAAAACATCGCTTGCTTCTTTAGGAGCATTAGCGTTTTCAGCAAAAAGTTATGCTAACATTCTTGGCGCGAATGATCGCGTTCGCGTAGGTGTTGTTGGTTTTTCGGATCGCTTCAAAGGCTCTTTGCTCCCGAGCTTTATGAACCATCACTCGGAACTAAACTTTGATATAGTTGCTGTTTCTGATCTCTGGAAAAAAAGAAGAGAGGAAGGTCAAGCATTCTTAAAAGAAAAATTCGGTCACGATATTAAAGCGTGTGTCAATAATGATGAGCTGTATAAATCAAAAGATATTGATGCGGTCATTATCAGTACGGCAGATTTTCAACATGCGCTGCATACCATTGAAGCAATGAAAGCAAAGTGTGATACCTATACAGAGAAACCATTTGCTGAAACCATGGAAGACAATCGTGCTGCATTAAAAGCAGTGAAGGAGTCTAAACAAATTGTTCAGATCGGTTCACAACGAAGGAGCGGAGCAAACTATCATGCAGCAGCCGAATTTATTCAAAGCGGAAAGTTCGGTCCGATCGTAATGGTTGAATTGAACTGGAACGTAAATCAACCCGGTCGTTGGAGAAGACCTGAACTGGTAGCTGAACTTCGTGAACAAGACACCGATTGGAAACGCTTCTTAATGAATCGTCCGGTTGAAGCGTTCGATCCACGGAAATATTTAGAGTACCGTTTGTTCTGGCCTTACTCATCAGGTATGCCGGGTCAGTGGATGAGTCATCAGATTGATACCGTGCATTGGTTCAGCGGATTGAAACATCCACGCAGTGTTGTTGCTAATGGTGGAATTTATTTCTGGAAAGACGGCCGCAAAAACTGGGATACCACAACAGCGGTGTTTGATTATGGTGATGATAAACAAGGCTTCCAGGTTCAGTTTACTTCACGCATGGCAAACGGTGATGAAAATCCTATGGAAATTTATTACTCCAATGGTGGTGAACTCAATCTAAACACAAACAAAGTTTCAGGACGTGGAGGTTTGAATGAGCGACATTCCAAAGCCATGAAAATGCAAGCGAACATTTTAACAGAAGTTGATATCTCTCAATCAGCGGAAAAAGTTGTTGCTTCAGCCAATACAGGAGGCGACTCATTAACCTCGGCACACATGCGCAACTGGATGGAATGTGTTCGCAGCAGAAAAGAACCGCATGCACCCGTTGAGGCAGGATACATGCATTCTATTGCAACGATCATGACCAATGCCGCTGTTCGTTCAGGAATGAAAGCTACCTTTGATGAAGCGACTCAGGAAGTAATGGTCGGGGGCAAAGTGTTTAAATATTAGAGAATGAAAAAATCGTTTGTATTAACATTATTCGTGTTGAGTCTAACCACAACAATGCTTGCTCAAAAGAAAACCGATGGTTTTCGATTGGTGGATAATATTGATGAAAAGCAGATTAATGTTTTATACAACGATAAATTACTAACAGCATATTATTATGCTGACTCTATTAAGAAGCCTGTTCTGTATCCAATCAATACCTTATCAGGATTAACCGTTACGCGTGGGTTTCCGATTGCGCCAAGAGAAGGTGAATTAGTTGATCACCCACATCACATCGGCATGTGGCTGAACTATGAGTATGTAAACGGATTGGACTTTTGGAATAACTCGACCGCGATTCCTTACAAGAACAGAGCGCACTACGGCACCATTGTTCATGATGGTGTGGTGAAAACCGAATCCAGTAAAACAAAAGCATCATTAGAAGTAACGGCCCGATGGATTGATAAAGAAGAAAATATTTTATTGCGTGAATCGACCCGCTATGTTTTCTCTGTGGAGGAAGAGAATTTTATTATTGATCGCATCACGACTGTTGAGACCATTGATGAAGAAGTAAAATTTAATGATGTAAAAGATGGCTTCTTCGCCATTCGCGTAGCGCGTGAACTTCAACATCCTTCTGATAAACCAGAAGTTTTTGTTGACTCGAAAGGTATTGCCACAACTGTCCCCGCAATAAACAATGAAGGTATCACAGGAGAATACCTAAGCAGTGAAGGTATCAAAGGAAAAGCTGTTTGGGGAACCCGCGCGCGATGGGTAAGTCTGAGTGGTGAAATACAAAAGCAACCGGTATCGATTACCATTATTGATCATTCAAAAAATATTGGTTACCCTACGTATTGGCATGCACGAGGATATGGTTTGTTTGCGGCCAACCCGTTAGGACAAAAAGTTTTTAGTGAAGGGAAGGAGAAGCTTAATTTGGTTTTAAAGAAAGGCGAATCCATTACCTTTCGCTATCGGGTTGTGATTCGGTCAGCCAGTGAAATCTTAGCTTCTGACATTGAAGCTTTGGAAAAGGAATTTGAAGCGGCAGAGAAGTAGTAATTCAGCCGACTAAAATAAATTTCCTCAATCAAAGTTGAATTTCATTTTGTCTGTACGTTCTTCGTACTAAACTTTTCGTTCACCAGGGAGGTTTAAAGGTATGATTCAGAAAGCCAATAAAAGACCAGCCATGAAGAAAGTTAAGAAACCAGCCAGCAAACCAAACGCCCGTGTTCATAAAGATCTTCAGGGACTTGACATTACCATCGATCAGTTTGGTGAAATCAAGGCCAACATGAACATCGAAAAAATTAATGCCTTCCTTGATAAAAACGTGGATGACAAAAAATTAGAAGAGCGTGACGACTATCAGGAAATCAAGAAAGGAAAAAAGAAGAAATAAGTCTCAGAACAGCTACATAACTAGCGCAAGGGTCTCCCTTGTGCTTGACCCTTAACAGCGTCAAGCTGATACAACGAACCGTCTTGTCCTGAACGCGTTTACACCAAATCGCTGCTGCTCCAGAGACAGTTTACTTCTTATCAAATTTCAGCATCTAAAAATCATCCGATTTTTTATTTACTTCGTAAGTAGTACCTAAAAACAATTTTACCATGGCGCGATCACACGAAATTGATTATCAGATTAAGGGCGAAAGCATTCAGATTGTAGAAGTAGAACTTGATCCATCGGAGACGGTTATTGCAGAAGCAGGAGCCATGCTTTTTATGGAAGATGGAATTTCGTTCGAAAGTAAAATGGGAGATGGTTCCAATCCCAGTCAGGGTTTATTCGATAAATTATTATCAGCGGGTTCGCGCATGCTCACAGGCGAATCACTTTTTATAACACACTTCACAAATCGCGGAAGTAGAAAAGCAAAAGTAGGTTTTTCAGCTCCTTATCCAGGCACTGTTATACCGGTGGATTTATCACAAAGTCCGAACAACGAATTGATTGTGCAGAAGGATGGTTTTTTGTGTGCAGCGTTTGGCACCAAGTTGTCGATTACCTTTAACCGTAAACTCGGTTCTGGTTTAGTGGGAGGCGAAGGTTTTATTCTACAGAAATTGCAAGGTGATGGAAGAGCCTTTGTTCATGCTGGAGGTACTTTGATAGAGCGCACATTGAATAATGAAACACTTCGCGTGGATACGGGCTGTGTTGTAGCCTTTGAATCACAAATTGATTTTGATGTGCAAGCCGCAGGCGGTCTTCGTTCAATGGTATTTGGAGGTGAAGGAATTTTTCTCGCCACACTTCGTGGTACAGGTAAAGTATGGTTGCAATCCATGCCGATCCGAAAACTCGTTCAAGCTCTCGCACCTTACGGACGCAATAGTGGAAAAGAAGCCAGTTCTATTTTAGGTAATTTTCTTGAAGGGTGAGTTCAGAAGCGTTGTTGAAAAATTACCTCAACCAGATCGAGCTGATGAAGCTTTATTATTTCAAACTTGATTTATCAGGATGTCGCGCAGTAAACTGGCGGTAGAAATTTTGAATTTCTGTGAGATCTTTTTGATAATTACCTGTAGGATAAAAGACATCACCAAAGCCTGCTATTTTTTTACCATAGTCTAAGTAGCCCATTACAATGGGCACCTTTGCACCCATGGCAGTATGATAAAAACCCGATTTCCATTCCTTCACATATCCGCGAGTGCCCTCTGCAGGAATCATAAGAATCAATTCATCGCTTTCATGAAATTGATTGATCATTGCATCCACTAGGTTGTTGTGTTTTGAGCGATCAACCGGAATACCTCCTGAGGCGCGCATAATAATACCGAGTGGAAATTTGAAGAGACTTTTCTTTGCCAGAAATTGTACACGTACACCACAGCTATATAATGTTGCTAAAGAAATGGGGTAATCGTAATTGCTGGTATGGGGTGCAGCAACCAACACACATTTCTTAATAGATGGATCAAGCCGGCTTCCGATTTTCCAACCAATCAATTTTAAATAAAGTGCGCAAAGCCATTTCATTATTATAAAGATAGATTGTAACTCAGATGGTCTTCTTATATAATTGGTAATAGAACAATTAACCGAAGCTATTCAATCTCAAGATTTGTAATTTCTTTATAGGCAAAGTAGCCTTTGATTTTAGGCAGGTAACATTCGGTAGACTGATATTCAATCGTTACTTTTTTGCCAATCAATTTGCGGGGGTTGGTTAGATAATCATCTGAACCATTAAAATAATGAAGCCAAATTAACCGGGTCTCTTTACCACCATCTTCTTTTAGCGTAACAAATAGAAAACCATCCTCTTCAACCGATTTGATTTTACCCGATAGGCTGGAAACTTGTGGTTTATCGGATTCTGTTTTGTTCGCTTCGTCAATCAAGTAACCAAAAACAGAAGGACACAATGGCGCCATTTGAAGACCCACTTTTTCACCAAAACTTCTCATGGCTTTCGGATCGGTTATTTCAAGTTCAATGCCATTCTGCTGAATAACCTCTAGCAAACAAAAGCCAAGAGCCATTTCAATGGATTTCTTGTTAGCATCTTTTAAATCTTTTTTGCTGATACAATCACAGGTTTCTTGCGCCAGTTTTTGATAGTCCTGCGCATCCACGAATAACGTAGAGATCAAGAGACAAAATAGTAAGATTAGCTTTTTCATTTTGCTTGGTTTATGCTGGCAATTTAAGGGTATTGTTAAGATTATGAAATTCAGTTTGAGGGGATCTTCTATTACTTTAGACGTTGAGCATCGTCAGGGCTGAACACTTAATACCTTTAGGATAACGCTTTCAATTTCTTCTATTGATGGTGTTGCAGAAACTTCAAATATCGGTTTCAGAAAATAAACAGAATAGAAAGAAAGATCGGGACTGATTTCATTGGGTTTCCAGATTGGAGCGCACGTTAGTAAATGATACTGAGCATCACGCACATCAAAAACAAGAATTGGATTTATGCCATCATTAGATTGATCACCAAAAAAAAGAAAAACAGGAAAGTCGAGCAACTCAGAGCCTTTCAGATCTGGAATTAAATTCGCGTCAAAAAATTCGTACTTCATTACTTTGCTACTGATATTCGCTTGTGTCAGTGCATTGCTAACTAGATTAAGTTTATCGTGCATTACCTTAACGGGAATGTCATCAGCGGAGAACGTTTCAATCGAGATCCATTGCTGCGAACGTAGTCGTAAAAACTCAAGTGTCTCTCTGCCAATGGTGAGCTTATAATTGAAGAAGGAATAACCAGGCACAAAATAGCCGGGATAGAAATATCGGAGTTTTAAATTTCGACAGTGTTGTATTTTTAAATAGATCAAATACTTACCTAAGCTGAATTTTTTATAAGCAGGATCATAAAAGGAAGTAATGCCTTCTGCGCTCGCCTCGCCAACATCAAAGAAACCACAGGCAATTAGCTTTTCTCCATCGTGCAGTGTTACTTCAAAGGTGTTGAAGATGGAATTGTTTTCAGTTCGCCCATAGAGCAAACTGCTCAATGATTCAGAAGGTTGGAAGGGCAGTGAGTGTTTATAGTGTAAATACAGTTCTTCTTTTTCTGTTGTAATAGAAGCTGGTTTAATAGTTGTTCGAAATACAGCATTGCGTTTGAATAATTTTAATTGTGTGCTGTCGGCAATATATTCATCAAGCAAAATTCTCAGCCAGACCGTGCTGTATATCTGATCTTTAAAATGAACGAAGTTGGTAGTGAAAATACGTTGTGACATTCTGAACCAGCCACGCTCAAGGTAAGCATCCAGATGCTGTGGCAAGAGTTGATCGGGTAAATGAGCATCGGCAAACATAATGGCAATATAATTTTTCTCATGTTGATCCGGTTGCACTTCATCACAATGAGCGCGATAATATCCCGGACTTCATTGGAAATAAGAAATTGTAAAGAAATAGATCGATATTCACCTCAATAAAAAACAAATGTCTGTTACTTCAACACGAAAGAAAATATACCTTGCTACCCAAACCATAGTTTAGCAATGAAGTTTCTGTTTATAGTTTTCCTGATTATCAGCACCCATACCTTTGGCCAAGCAGATACTGGTCTTGCTGCAATTGAAGAATTCCAAAAAGAATTAAACAAAGAGTATAAAGACAAAGTAAAATCACCACTTGACCCCAAAGTACGAAAACACTTTAAGGGGCATGAGTTCTTTCAGGCAGATTTAAAATATAGGGTAACGGCAACATTGCGTATTACCGAGCCAGCACCATTCTTCAAAATGAAAACATCTTCCATGGCCACACCGGAGTATCGTGTTTTTGGTGTGGTTGAATTTGTACTGGATGGAACAACGTTTAAACTTCCAGTTTACCAATCGAAAAAATTGATGGCAACGGATACCTATCGCGACTACCTCTTTTTTCCGTTTACGGATTTAACAAACGGAACACTTACCTATCCTGGAGGACGGTATATTGAATTGAGTATACCAAAGGAAGGAAGCGAAATTGTAATTGATTTTAACCAGGCCTATAATCCATATTGTGCTTACAGCACACGGTACTCCTGCCCCGTTGTGCCAGCTGAAAATCATCTTGATATTGAAATTCTTGCAGGGGTGAAGTACACACCAAAGAAATAGTATGTTCGTTTCAAAACGGATAACTTTCTAATCAATTTCCGAATCATCTCTTGCTGATTTAATTCTTTCGAACAGTTCTGACGGAAAATGTATTTTTACCGTATGAAGAAAAAAGAATGTCCATCATGTGCCATGGAGATTGACGCGAAAACCAAGGTATGTCCGATTTGTCAATATGAATTTCCTGCGCAAAACCAGTGGTTCAAATGGCTGGCCATTGTGCTTGTTATTCTTTTTATTTTAAAGATGATATTCTAAAAAAAAGATCCGGCCATTGCTGACCGGATCTTTTCAAAAAATCCTCATTCAATTTTATCGAACACAAAAACCGTACGAGGATCAACTACTTCTCAGAGGTTGACACCTGTGATGGAGTTTTGTGTTACTAAATTTGATAAAATCTGTTTGGGACTAGACATTTGTACCTCCTTTCTTTTAGTGAAACATAAACAGCGAGCGGGTTTCAACTCAATGTTAAATACCAAAGCGATGTTGATAACGAACATTATCGAAGGCAAAACGCCAGACATGTGAAAATGGTTTAACTGTGTTTAAATAAGTATGATCAGAGGTACTCGAATCTAGATCATGTTCCTAATTTCCTGGAATATCGTAAACAAAAAAAATAGCCTGAAATGCAAAAAGCCTGAAATCGTTAGATTTCAGGCTTTTCTACTTAATGCTGTTTCCAGCAGAGGAAGAGGGATTCGAACCCCCGGACCCCGTAAAGGGTCTCCGGTTTTCAAGACCGGTGCAATAAACCGCTCTACCATTCCTCTGTATCGGCTTATTCCCTAAAATTTAGGACTGCAAATGTATAGTTTTCTCACCTTTCTCCAAAAGAAGAATGAGAACATTCTATCTAGAATCGTCTCCGTAGTCCAGAAAAACTTTCTTTATCTCCTTGTCGTCAGGGGCACTTGTTTTTTTTGCGTATGCATCTAACTCCAATAGAACTATTCGTTGGTCGTTTATGGCCGCGCGCATCTTCTCGATGTCTTTGTCAAATTCAGCATTTCTGCGTGATGATTTTAAAGAATACTTTCTGGCAAACTCATCTCCAGTTGCTTGTATTTTATTCCGGATGTCAATATCAATCTTAATCTTTTCTAAGATGCCTTCTTTTGAACGGCCCAGAACTTCCGTTGCTTCTAATGTGCCTAAGGTAAGCACGGTGGTTCCTCCAACACCGGCAATAACTTTCGCCTGGGCAGGATCATTTACAATTATAGGAGTAAAGCCGGTTGCTGCGCCAAGAGTTGCGTTCATGATAGACCGGTTTTTTTTTCCTTTTTTTGCTTTTTTATAATCGTTGTTCAGTTTTTTCTGTTCGGCATCCAGTAGTTGTATGAGCTGAGCAGCATCCGCCAGATTGCTCTTATATTTTCCAAAAAGGTGCTTGTCTTTTTTTATCAGGTTTTCGGTATCAGCAATTCTGATTTTTATTTTCCGCTGCGTGCGATTGTTCGATTTGTCGAGAGCAAAGAAAACAATCTCAGAGGTTAACGAGGTTTGAGTATCATCTACATAATCATAGCCAGGAGACCAGATAAATTCATACTGCAACGGAGTGTTCTCCTTGAGGCTTGTAAGTGGAATGCGGTTATCACTTGGAATAAAACCGGTACTGCGAACATTGTCGTCTCCATTTGGATCGGAGATATAAAGCTTCAGGTTAAGAGTCTCATCTTCTTTAATAGTGAAAAGTGTATCTCCCGGAACAATAAGAATTTCTGATGGTAAATCTTGTTGAGTCTGTGCAATTCTAAGCTTACCTTTTGTCTCTGCTTTATCCGGCTGATCTTGTACAATAAATTCAACCGTAACAGGATTACTCCTTAATCCATAGAACTGGCTTCGAGAAGGATTCCATATAAACTGACCAAGTGAAGAAAGGTTGGTTCCTTCTGGCATTTGAGATTGGATTGCTTTGAAGACTAAAGGGTCTCCATCCGGATCGTAGACATATTCACCAGCAATCTGATAGGTATTCAAATTGGATTGCTTCACATAAAATAGAGGAAGGTCTTCTACAACCGGAGGGCGGTTGATGTGCTCAACCGTAAAGGTTATTGCTTTTCGTTCTCTGTGTTCATCCTTAAATGAAGCTTCAAAAATTACAGTAAAGTCTTTTGTTTTCGAAACACGATCAACCAAATCAAATCCCGGTTTCCAATAAAAATTACCTAGCGAATCAAAGCGAATCTGAAGTTCGTTAGCGCCTTCCACAGAAAACCAAGCTGTAGATTGGCCTATTACTTTTACCTGAAACGCTAATTCCTGATTTTCTTTCAAGTGGTTCCAGCCCACGGAATCCGGAAAAATAAGCATCTGACTGTTTTGCGCAAAAGTGGTTGTGGCTACAATTGAAAGAAAACAGAGAAGGAATAGGTATTTCACTCGGTAAAGATTTCAGTTGTTATTAAAATTGGAGCGTAAATTTAAGAAGTTGAATATTGTAAGTCATGGCCGATATTAAAAAGAAACATACAAGTAACACTTTCTTTGATGATGTGTATGAAGTAGCGAAGCTAATTCCGAAGGGTCGGGTTACAAGTTATGGTGCCATTGCCCACTATTTAGGTGCAAAATCGGGTGCAAGAATGGTGGGATGGGCAATGCACGGTTGTCCTTCGGATGTACCCGCACACCGGGTAGTAAATAGCGTTGGATTGCTTACGGGCAAACATCATTTTAAAAAACCCAACATGATGCAGCGAATGTTGGAAAAAGAAGGAGTAAAAGTGGTTAACGATAAAATTGTGCGTTTTTCTGATCTATTGTGGGATCCATCCAAGGAACTGGAATAAACTAAGCCCATTCAGAGAAAAATCCCTCCCAAAACTGGGAAGAACATAGACCAAGACACTGAAATCTTGGGAATTTCAATGATTCCATACATGGCACGTGGTTTGGAATACTTGGAGCAAAACAAGACTTATGAAAGCTCTCATCGTAGCCTCAGCCATTGTCCTTGCATCTACTTCCTTATTTGCAAAAGAAGCTAAGCCAAATGGTGAGTCGCTTACGGTAGTCTCTTCGAAGTACAAAAACCTTTTTGTTTTTAAAGCAAAGAAAAAATTTTCCGGAGCAACGGTAGAAATCTTTTCTTCAAATGGAGAGATGGTAACATCTCAGCAACTTCAGAAGCGCAAAATGATTATTAATTTTTGTGATGTTCGATACGATACCTATACGATTCGCATTGCGAAAGGAAACGAAACGCAAGAGTTTCAGTATGTAAAGAAATAACGTATGCTTTTAGCATACACTTAAAATAGTGGGGTTTGGTTTTAATCGGGTTTAGGTCACTTCAAACAGAAGTGACCTTTTCCTTTTTACAGGACTATGAAGAAAGATCTTTTGTAGTGACTGATCGTTGTGAAATTATCCAAAGCCCAATAAAAGTAAGAAGCCCATTTATAATTAGAATCTCAACTCCTATTTTATATCCTCCTAAATAGTGTTCTGAATTTGTACTGATGAGGTATGATAGAATAGGAGACAGCACACAGATAAGCGGAACACGATTATCTTTTACCTGTCGTGTCGTAAACAATCCAAAAGAAAAAAGACCGAGTAAAGGTCCATAGGTATAACCGGCAACGTTCAGCACAGCATCAATCACGGAACGCTCGTTTATTTCTTTAAATATTAAGATGATAATGAGAAAGAGAAGAGAGAAGGCAACATGAACAAGGTGTTTTTGATTCTTTTTTACTTTCTCTTCTTTGTTTTTAAAGTCAAGAAAATCAATACAAAAAGAAGTAGTTAATCCAGCAAGTGCAGAGTCGGCACTGGCATATGAAGATGCTGTAATGCCTAACAGAAAGAAAATCCCAACCCCTATGCCAAGTTCTTGAAAAACCAATCGGGGAAAGAGCTCATCGGTTATTTCAGGAATCGGAATATTATTCTTAACACTGTACGTATAGAGTAGTGCACCTAATGTTAAGAACAATAGGTTAACAAAAACTAATATCAGACTAAACCAGAACATGTTTTTTTGTGCATCGCCCAGTGTTTTACAAGTAAGATTCTTTTGCATAATCTCTTGATCCATACCCGTCATGGTAATGGCAATGAATGCTCCACCCAAAAATTGTTTAGGAAAAAACATCGTTGAGTTTATATCATCAAAATAAAATATCCGAACATAATTACTTGCGCTTACACTTTCAATCATTTCTGGAAGCGACATACCCAGTTTATTAGTGATTTGCCACACAGCAATGCATACTGCTGAAATCAGAAAGAAGGTTTGAAAAGTATCCGTCCACACGATGGTTTTGATTCCGCCTTTAAATGTGTAAATCCAGATGAGAATGATGGTGGTTGCAACCGTTACAAAAAACGGTACATGCCAGGCGTCAAAAAGGAAAAGTTGAAGTACGGTTGCTGCGAGATAAAGCCGTAAGGAAGACCCTATGGTGCGAGAGATGAGAAAAAAGAAAGCCCCTGTTTTATAAGACCAGAAATTAAATCGCTTGTCTAAATACGTGTAAATGGAAACTACATTGAGTCGATAGTAGACAGGCATTAACACGCCAATGATTACCCAATACCCAACCAAATAACCGAGCACTATCTGAAAGTATCCAAACCCGATTTTGCCAACATTTCCAGGAACCGATATAAAGGTGACTCCGGAAAGAGATGCTCCGATCATACCGAAGGCAACTAAAAACCAAGGTGATTGACGATTACCTGTGAAGAATGTGTCGGTATCTGCGCCTTTTGAAGTAAGAAATGAAATGAGGATCAACATGCCGAAATAAAGCGCCAGAATGATGATGACAAGCGTTGGAGTCATGTGCAAATACAATTAGAAGGCAAAAAATCATGTAAATATGGTCAAATCCAAATGATGGTAATTTTGTTTTCCTTCAGACGGTTGAATTTGGTTAACTTTGTAAAAATTATTGCAGTTATGAAACCTGCCCATAAAGAGGAAGAATTGGTTGATGTGATGGAGGTAACAGAGACTACCGATCTGATGAATCTGGTCGTGTTTAATGACGACTTCAATACCTTTCATCATGTTATAGAGACGTTGATTAAAGTATGTAAGCATTCAGCTGAGCAAGCTGAGCAATGCACATTAATTATTCATCATAAAGGTAAGTGTGCAGTGAAGAATGGAACATTTGATTTTCTTCGCCCTTTTCGTGAAGCCATTTGCGAAGTAGGTATTGACGCACGCATCTTGTAGTGTATAAATCATTTAGTTTCATAACAGGTAATTGGTGATCGGTATTCAGTGGTTTTAATAAAACAAGTGTTCACCGATTACTGAATACCGAACACTGATAACAAAATATCACAATTAATGTAGTCCATACTTAACATAGACTACACTTTTAAATTAAGAAATCCATCGTGGAGTATCCTTCCAAACTTATTGAAGAGGCCGTTAACCAGGTTGCCAAACTTCCGGGTATTGGAAAGAAGACTGCATTGCGTTTAGTTTTACATCTTATCAAAGAGAAAAAAGAAAACACATTTGCGCTTACAGAAGCGTTGCAAAACTTAAGATCAAAAATCAGATTTTGTAATACGTGCCAAAATATTTCGGATACTGAACTCTGCTCTATTTGTGCCAGTCATAAACGAGATCGCTCTTTACTCTGTGTTGTGGAGGATGTAAAAGATGTGATGGCCATTGAAAACACTGCGCAATACATGGGCTTGTACCATGTGCTCGGTGGTGTTATTTCTCCAATGAATGGGATTGGGCCTGCTGATTTAAAAATTGAATCGTTGGTTGAGCGCCTTCATCATGGTCAATCTGAAATAAAAGAAATTATTTTAGGGTTAAGCCCAACAATGGAAGGCGATACCACTGCCTTTTATATTAACAGACGAATAAAAGATGCTGGTTTAAAAGTAAGCATCATTGCCCGTGGAGTACCGGTTGGTGGCGATTTAGAATATGCTGATGAAATTACCTTAGGGCGAAGTATTTTGGGAAGAACTTTGTTCAGTTAAATACACGGAACTTCATCAACACATTCTGTTGATTTCTTTTTCTGGCGCTAGACTTAATCAATGCGCTTCCAGCCAATTTACTCCTACACCAACCTCTACTTCCATAGGTACTTCGAGATGAACTGCATGTTTCATTAAACTTACAATGTTCTCCCTTATCTTTTCGACTTCACTTTTGTGAACATCAAACACCAACTCATCATGCACTTGCATGGTCATTTTTGATTTGAGTTTTTCTTTCTCCATCCAACGATGAATGTTCACCATAGCAATTTTAATAATGTCAGCAGCGCTTCCTTGTATAGGAGCATTGATGGCATTGCGTTCAGCAAATCCTCTTGTAGTTTGGTTGCGCGAATTAATATCACGTAAGTATCTGCGTCTTCCTAAAATGGTTTCGACATATTCTTTTTCTCGTGCTGTATTAATGGAATCATCCATGTAACGTTTGATCGCGGCAAACTCTGTGAAGTATGATTGAATAATTTCTGCTGCTTCTGTTCTGGATATACCTAAGTTCTGCGATAAGCCAAAAGCGGTGCTTCCATATAGAATTCCGAAGTTCACTTCTTTTGCTTTACGTCTCATGTCGGGCGTAACACTGGCAAGTTCTACTTTGAAAACTTTGGCTGCCGTTGTTGTGTGAATATCACGACCATTGCGAAACGCTTCGATCATGGTTTCATCTTTTGCAAAGGATGCCGCAATGCGCAACTCAATTTGAGAATAATCGGCAGACATGAAGAGGTAATCTTCACCGCGTGATACAAATGCCTTTCGAATCAATCTACCTTTCTCTGTGCGAATTGGTATGTTCTGTAGATTTGGATTGTTCGAACTCAATCTTCCTGTAGCGGCAACAGCTTGGCGGTAATCGGTATGTATTCTTCCATCGGTTTTGCTGATCATCCGCGGAAGCGCATCAACATAGGTAGAGCGAAGTTTCTCGTATTCACGATAGTCTAATATTTTTTTCGCGATAGCATGCTCTGTTAAACCTTGCAAAACATCTTCACCGGTTGCGTATTGACCTGTCTTTGTCTTCTTTGGTTTGTCAATCAACTTCATTTTATCGAACAACACTTCACCCAATTGTTTTGGTGAACCAATATTAAATTCTGTTCCGGCAAGTTTGAAAATTTCTTTCTGAACAAGATCGCTATCAGCACGAAGCTCTTCCGACATTTTAGCCAGGGCGTCTACATCTATTTTAACGCCTTCAAATTCCATTGCAGCCAATACGGTTACCAATGGCATTTCAGTATCGTTCAATAGTTTTACGTGGCGTCTCTTCTCTAATTCGGGCTGTATCTTATTGCGCAATTGATAGAGATGATCGGCACGTTCACACAATCTTTCTTTTATATCGGCATGGTCTTTTGGAAGAATATCATAGTGCAAATACTGCGAACATAAAATTTCAAGATCGTGCGATGCTTCAGGTTCAATAAGGTAATGAGCCAACATCACATCAAACAATTGGCCCTTTAATTCAACACCCGCTTTTTTCAAGGCCAGCATGGTTCCTTTTATGTTGTGACTAACTTTTGATATTGCGCTGTCCTCTAAAATCGATTTTAGAGTATCATCTACTTTTCCATCGTGGCACAAAACAAAATAAGCTTCATTCTCTTTGTATGAAAATGAAAGACCTTTCAAATGAAAATCAAAGTTTGGAAGTTCATCGGTAAGTGAATCAATTGCGAAGAAGGGTTGCGATTGTAAATTTTTTACGAGTGTGGCAAGTTGCTTGGGATCTTCTATTTGTATGTATTCAACTTCTTTTGATGATCTGTTTTTTCGTTCACCAGGTAGCGCTTCTGCTGATTCATTACCTTGTCCGAACATAGAGAGTTGAGAGCTCTGTGCGGATTGAGGTGCAGAGGTTGTTGCTGACCCCGTTTCACTAAAGGCACGTGCTGCAATAGTTTTAAATTCAAGAGCATCAAAAATTGGTTTGAGCACTTCAACATTAGGTCCTGAATATTCAAGAGCTTTTTCATCGAACGCAACGGGCACATCAATCACGATCGTGGCCAATTGTTTAGACAGCAGTGCCTGATCTCCATATTGTTTTACCAGTTCTTTCTGCTTTCCTTTTAGTTCATCAGCATTCGCGATAATATTTTCTATCGATCCATATTTCTTCAACAATACAGCAGCGGTCTTAGGGCCGAAACCCGGAATGCCTGGAATATTATCAGAGGTATCTCCTTGCAAGCCGAGCATATCAATTACCTGATTTACATTATCAATGTCCCACTTTTCACATACTTCCTTTGGCCCCATAATGTCAACACCATTTCCGAGGTAGGCTGGTTTGTATAACCAAACATTTTCTTTCACAATTTGCCCGTAATCTTTATCGGGTGTCATCATGAACACATCGAATCCTTGTTTGGCTGCTTCTGTCGCTAATGTTCCAATAACATCATCAGCTTCATAACCGTCTAATTCTAAAATCGGAATATTAAAACCACGTATTATTTCCTTTACTTTGGGAACGCCACTTCGAATGTCTTCCGGAGTTTCTTGTCTGTTGGCCTTGTACTCGCTGAATATTTCATCACGAAAAGTTTTGGCAGCTGTATCGAAGGCAATACCTATATGGGTTGGTTTTTGTTTATGCAAAACCTCCAGCAAGGTATTGGTAAAACCGAACGGCACTGAGGTGTTAATACCTTTTGAATTGATGCGTGGTGTTTTAGCGAACGCGAAATGCGCACGGTAAATAAGGGCGTAGGCATCGAGAAGAAATAGTTTTTTGTTTGACTGGCTCATGATGCAACTTAGGAATTGCTGTTGACAAACGAATGCAAAAAGATTACTTTTAGAGAATATGAAAAGAAGAAATTACACTTGAGTAGTATGCTCCTTTTTCTATAGTTAAATGGATTACAAAGATTCCCCTCCCAAATCCTGACTACTACCTAACGACTAATCCATGAGTACAGCTTCATCGCCTCTTGAGAAATTTTTCCACTGGGAAAAAACAGTGCCTCAAAATATCTTCTTCCGACAGCCAATAAATGGCGAGTGGAAAAACTGGACCTATCAGCAAGCAGGAAAAGAAATCCGCATATTGGCCGGGGCACTTTCGACATTTCCACCTAAATCTAAAGTCGCCATTCTTTCAAAAAATTGTGCGCATTGGATTATGGCCGACCTTGCCATTATGATGGCCGGTCACATTTCAGTTCCATTGTATGCCAATAGCTCGGCTGCTTCTATTAAACAAATTCTGGAACACAGCGAATCAGCAGCCATTTTTGTAGGTAAGCTCGATGATTATGATGTTCAGAAAAAAGGTATTCCCGACTCGGTTCAAAAAATAAGTGCTTCCATCTACGGAATTCATGAAGGTCTCTTATGGGAAGAAGTAGTTGACACACATGCTGCAATGCCTCATGCTGTAGAGCGAAGTGCTGAGGAATTGCTTACCATTATGTACACCTCCGGAACAACAGGTATTCCTAAAGGCGTGATGTTTAATTCAAACGCATTCGATCATACTACTGATATCCTGATACGCTATTTACGTACCTGGGAAACACTTCCAGATCATCCCCGACTTTTTTCCTACCTACCGCTTTGTCATATCGCTGAGCGCAATCTCACTGAAATGTTAGCGTGTTACACGGGTGCTACTATTTCTTTTGTTGAATCGCTCGAAACTTTTGGCAGAGATTTAGCATCGGTTCAACCTGATTTGTTTTTTGGAGTGCCTCGCATCTGGGCGAAATTTCAAGAGAAGGTTCTTGAAAAAATGCCACAGAAAAAATTGGATACACTTTTAAAAATCCCAATAATCAACAGCATTGTGAAGAAGAGCATCACAAAAAAACTGGGCCTGTCTAAAGCGGGTTTAAAAGGAACTGCCGCTGCACCCATACCAGTATCTTTGTTAGAGTGGTTTGATTCATTAGGTATTCGCTTACGCGAAATTTATGGGATGACTGAAAACTGTGCGCTATCGCATTCAAATCAGAAGGTAATTCGATTTGGAACAGTTGGAAATGCAATGGAAACGGTGGAGGTTAAATTCTCAGAAGATCATGAAATTTTAACGCGACACGTTGCCCTCATGATGGGTTATTATAAAGAGCCCGCAATGACTGCAGAAGTTATGACAGCAGATGGATACTTAAGAACCGGAGACCAGGGCGCAGTTGACGCGGAAGGATTTCTTACGATCACAGGTCGTGTCAAAGATTTATTCAAAACAGACAAAGGGAAATATATTTCACCAGCACCTATTGAAATGAAGTTGATGAAGAACAGTAACATTGAGCAAGTGTGTGTAGTTGGTATGGGTATTCCTCAACCTATTGCCTTGGTAAATTTATCGGCAGCCGGAAAATCAAAATCAAAGGAAGAAATTGTGCAGAGTCTCACGGCATCGTTAGAAGAAATAAATCCTTCTCTTGAACATTACGAGCACTTGAAAAAGATTGTGGTTATGAAAGATGAGTGGAACATTAATAATGGATTGATGACACCCACGATGAAAGTTAAACGCAATGAAGTAGAGAAAATACATTTGCCGAAATATCCGGGTTGGTATGCCCAGAGTGCAGTCGTAGTTTGGGAATAAATAAAAAAGTCAGGTTAACGCCTGACTTTTTTATTACGGATTAAACCTTATTCTATTTCAATCTCGCATTAAAGAATGCCAGCGTATTTTGATAAGCATCTTTCGCTGCCACTTCATTAAAAGTGCCCATCGCATTACTTGGATTTGCAAAGGCATGATCGGCATCATAGGGCTTTGTTGTTAAGCTCTTTCCGGCTGTTTTCATGTTCGCTTCAAACTTGTCAGTCATTTCTTTGTTAATCCACTTATCCTGAGTTGGCCAGATGTTGAGCACATCACAATTCAGTGTTTTTAATTTCTCAACATCATCAACGGGCATACCATAATAAATTACACAAGCCGCAGCTTGCTTACTAGCATTAAGCGATGCAAGAAGTGACTGACCGCCACCAAAGCACCAACCAATGGTTCCTATTTTTGCACTTGATCCAACGTATGCTAATGCCCCTTTCACAATTACATCTCCACGTTGTTGTTGAAAAGCCTGCATGTATTTTTGAGCGTTCTCACGATCAGTAGCAACATTACCATCATACATATCGATGGCTAGAACATTTACGTTGCCTAAGTCTTTGTACAATTCTTCCGCCTGACGTTTAATGTTGTCGTTCAATCCCCACCATTCCTGAAATACAAAAATCCAGTTATTGGTTTTTTTCTTGGCCATGATTACATAACCATTTCCATCTTTTCCATCAGCACATTTAAAGGTGATCATCTTTCCGCCTTCTTCACTAATGTGAACATAAGAGCGCGGCAAGGAGTGTGCTGCATTGAATGATTTGTTTGAAGCGAAGAGCGCAAACTTATCGGTGGATGATGTGTGGCAAACCGTGATGCCATCTTGTGCGAATCCAACTCCTGTAAAGAATAAGCTGATTGCCAGTAGAATTAATTTTTTCATACGTAATAGTAAAAGATTTTAGACACTTGATGTGAGATATTAGACTTGAAATTTTAGACTAGTCAGCTAACACAAATGAATGTCAAAAGGTTTAGATGACAACCATTTGCACATCGACCAATTGATCATCAGCACATTACTCCTTCCACTGTCCGCGGATCACCCGATCGTAGGTAATAAAATCGGTGTTGATAGGTTCAAATCCTTTTTGACGAAGTAACAGGGCAATTTGTGCGCGGTGATAAGACGAATGATTTACCAGGTGAATCATAATCGTCTCCACATTATTAATGTAAGGATCGCCTGTGTAGTTGTTGTAACTCAATTCGCGATTAAAGTCATCTGTGCTCTCCACAAATTCCAACCAATGCTTTCCAATATTTTCTGCCATAGCAATAAGTTGATCAAGCGTATATTCTCCCCAAAGTTTTACCTGAGCAGGTGGCAAGCCTTTGATGCGATGAAGCCACAGAAACTGAGCCGCTACAATATGCCCCATGATGGTGAGGATTTTTTCATCGCTCACATTTTGTTCTTTTAGTTTATTGAGTACACGCTTGTTCGACCAATAATTGTACTGATAGAGTTTTAAGAAATACGACTTCATGCTGGTTTATTATAGAGTTGGTTTGGAATGCAAGTTATCAATATTGCAAATGCCAGTACAGCGTTAATCGTTAATTGTTAATGGTCTTTAGATTTTAAGCTCGGTGGTTTTCAACGGATAACGATGAAGCACTAAAATTCAGATTGCAGTTCTACAAATACACGTGACGATGTCTGAAGTGACATCACGATTAACCATTAACTTTTAACTCCTCACCCTACCGAATGTCAGTATGTTGATCCAACATCCAGCCCGTCAAACTTAATCGCTCGCGATTGGCTAGTAACACTTCATGCTCAAGTTGGTCACTGCGAAAGCAAATTAATCGTCCGGCAACCGGAAGGAAATCTTTTGTTTCATCCTTAAGGTAAATACGAAGTTGCCCGCCATGTTCTTCTTTCCAATCGTGGTTCAGGTAACAGATGACGGACAGCTTTCGATGATCATCTTTTTTAAACTGATCGAGATGTCGTTTGTAAAAAGATCCGGCAGGATAGATTGTCATGTGTACTTCAGAGTCTTTTAAACTGAGGTACAAACTCTGATTGAGGAACAATATAAGATCGTTCAGCCGATCAAGGTAAATTTTAACCGATGCTGGTGCTGTATTCTTGTCGAGCCATTGAATATAATCTCCCCGAATGGATTCGTTAATTTGATGTTGTTGACTTTTGCCAATACCTGCCTTCTTAAATTGGGTCAGGCCATTTCTAAACTCGTCAAGTTCTAGAATTGCGTTTACTTCCTCCTGACTTAAAAACTGATCGACCACAGCATAACCCTCTTCAGCGAGTCCATCGGCAATTGCATTAAAAACTAAATCCATGTAACAAATTTAGATATAGAATGTCTATAATGCAGCGTTCACGGTTTGAAGTTCGAGGTTAAAGGTTCAAAGTTCCAGGTCTAAAGTTTACGGTATGAAGAGGAAAAAATTGTCAAAAGTGTCAATCAGTAGTAATCATACGATGACCGATCACCGATCACCGATCACCCAAAATCTATATAGTTATATTTTCTTTTTCTATTTTCTTCTCTTATCAACCCTACTTACCAGTTGTGGGCCAAAGGAAAATATCGTGCTGCGAAAGATAAAGGATGTGGTGGTGGATGGCACTACGGATCCGATGTTAAAGGCTAAGGCTATTTTCTACAACCCCAACAACATCAAGATGAACCTTAAACGGATCAATGTTGATGTGTATGTCAACGGAAAGAAAGTGGCAAATGTTAATCAAAAAATGAAACTGCTCATTCCTGCTAAGGGTGAGTTCACCATTCCTCTGGAAGTGAAACTGGCAATGAAAGAACTTGGATTGATGGATACTCTTCTTGGTTTTCTAGGTGGCAAAAAATTCAATGTAGAGTATAAAGGCAGCATTCGGGTAAACTATAATGGACTACCCATCAGGGTTCCGGTGCATTACAAAGACGAAATCCGCGTACGGTTCTAAATTGTGTTTCGTTTTACATTGGGATGATTACCTTTCTTTAACCAAACGTCATTTTTATGGAAGGTGGATCACAGCAGTTATCCTCACAGAAAACAATTGATTCTTTGCAGCAACAGATTGATGAATTAACGCGTGAGAAACAGCAAATTATCAGTCTG
>DAIQPD010000236.1:0-6154 GCA_036787535.1 Chryseolinea sp. | reverse complement strand
CCAATACTTTGCGTACTCCAATTTCTTTCGTGCGTTGCTCTGTTGTAAAGGCGGTTAATCCCAACAAGCCTAAACATGCAATGAAAATGGTAAGACTTGAGAAGGTTGTGAAAATTGTACTTCGTTTTTCGTCTGCTTTGTATTGCGAATTAAAGTCCTGATCCAGGAAATCGTACTCAAAAGGAAAGCTTGGAAATATTTTCTTCCATGTATTTTCAATAGCTGCAAGGGATTGCTTTACGTCACCATTTCCGGTTCGAACAAAAACATAATTGTTACGCTTACCTAATATGATCATCAATGGTTCGATGGCATCGTACAATGAATTCTGATGATAATCTTTCACTACTCCAACCACATGTTTTTCAATGGGTGTTCCATTCGGCCCACCGCCACTAAAAATAAATTTCTTGCCTATCGGATCTTTCCATGCCATGCGTGCTACCATTGCTTCATTTACTAAAACGGCATAGGTAGTATCTGATGCAACATCTCGGGAAAAATCACGACCAGTTACGATTGTCATGCCCATTGTTTTGACATAATCAAAATCTGCACCGTATAAATCTACACCTCTGTCACTAAGCTTACCATCGTTCTCTTCAACTTTTAGAAGGTTTTTACTAATGCCTTCACCAGGCGATGAGTTCGCCATACCAATACCTTCTACCTCTGGTGTAAGCTTTAATGCATCTACCAACACCTGTGCTTTATTTCGAAGCTCCCGCTCGTTTAGTGCGAGCCGCACTACATGATCTTTTTTAAATCCTAAATCTTTGTTTCGCATGTATTGAAGTTGATCGTAAACAACAAGCGTAGAGATGAGCATAAAAATGGAGATACCAAATTGAAACACAACCAATACTTTTCGGAAGGTAACACTTCCACCCTTGGTGGCGAGCTTGCCTTTCAATACCTGCACGGGGTTAAATCCCGAGAGGTAAAAAGCAGGATAACTTCCACCGGCAATACCGATAAACAACATAATACCGATAAGACTGAACAACACGGTGGGTTGCAGGATATACGAAAACGGAAGTTCTTTATTTGCAAGCGTATTGAATGCAGGCAGCAATGCATAGATCAAAATCAAACTAATCGTCATTGCCATGAATGCCATCACAATGGATTCGGTAATGAACTGTGTTAGCAACTGATAACGTTGTGAGCCCATTACTTTTCGAATACCTACCTCTTTCGATCGGTTTGCCGAACGTGCCGTTGCAAGATTCATATAATTAATACAGGCGATGATGAGCATCATGGCGGCTACTGCACTGAAGATATAGATGTTTGAAATATCGCCACCGGCTTCTGCTTCATCCTGAATTTTTGAATATAAGTGGATGTCCGTGATCTTTTGTAATTCGTATTTAATAGTGATTCCATATTGTTCAAAAATAGGATCCACTTTTTGTTTGATAATAGAATCGAGACTGACATACATTTTTGGCAAATCATAATTTTTGGGCAACTGGATATAGGTAAACACACCAAAATTTCCCCAGCTACCTTGATACTGAGGATATGAATTGTTGGAAATTAAGGCATCAAACCTGAAGTGTGAATTCAATGGAACATCCTGAATTACACCAGTAACTTTAAAATCTTCTGCTTTACCATCGCTATTGATGGTTTGTAAAGATTGTCCGAGAGCAGAAGAAACATCAGCGAAATATTTCTTAGCCGTCTTTTGTGATATAACAACGGAAAAGGGATTGTCGAGTGCCGTGTTGGCATCACCTGCAAGAAATGTATAGCTGAACATATCAAACACAGTAGAGTCAGCGAGATAGAAATCAGTTTCGTTAAACTCTTTTTCATTGTATTTAAAAAGGGTCTTACCGATTCCATTAAACCGAACTGCATTTTTTACTTCCGGATAATTATCACGAAGCTCAACCGCCATCGGTATTTGTGCTACTGCCCAGGTAAAAGCATTGTCTGGTTCTTTGATATTTGAAATAACGCGATAGATGTTGTCCGCATTTTTATGATATCGGTCATAACTTAACTCATCCAGAATGTACATCAGTAGAAATAAGCTACAGGTAATGCCGATGGTAAGACCCAGAATGTTGATGGCACTGTAAGTTTTGTCTTTGCGAATATTGCGAAAGGCAATGGTGATCAGATTTTTGAGCATGGGATTGGTATTAGTACTATTTGACGAGATGAAGTAAAGACGTCAAAAGTTCTAAAGGGTTACAGACCTGGGGCCTATAAAGTTTGAATACCAATGATTGGGTGATGAGAGGTATGAATCAAAAGCCATCGTCAACTGGTTCCCACAATTCAATTTTATTTCCTTCGGGATCCATAATCCAACCAAACTTTCCGTAAGACTCTTCTTGAATCTCACCCACCACTTCAACACCCTCTTCTTTCAATACCTTTAATAGTTCAACTAAATTCTCAACACGATAGTTGAACATGAATGATTTTTCGCTCGGTGAAAAATAGGTTGTGTCTTTTTTAAACGGACTCCAAATGGTTTGGGCAGGAACTTTTGCTTCAGGCTTTTCAAGATCAGTCCATTTGAACAGCCCTTCGATACCAAGATGTTTTTGATACCATGTATTTAATTGCTTTGGATCTTCAGATTTAAAGAAGACTCCACCTAATCCTGTAACTCGTTTCATTTCGATTTTTTTAGATTATGTTTCAATTGATGACTAAGGTTGCGCAACTTAGTGACTTCTTTGCGGCTTAGAGACTTTGTGGTAAAAAAAATCAGGCCACAAAGACACCAAGCTTCACAAAAAGAAATTCAAGCATATTCATTGTTTGCGTAGCTCCAGTTATCACTGTTTAATATTTTATTTTGACTCGCTGGGAAGAAATTCTTTTTTGCGCAATAAAGCAGCGCAGATGAGCGAGATCAAAATACCAACCGGTAATATTTCGGCCATCGTCATACCAAATCTGAGAAGAGGATTTTTATACCACTCGAAGGATTCCATCATCTCTTTTTTCTTGGCGATAAGTTCTTCAGCGCTTACTCCCGCTGCCTTCATCTTTTCAAGAGAGTAGTCCGCCATTTTTTCCAGATAACCAGAAGCAATAGTGTTGTACATTACTTCCCAGACTAGGGCGTAAACAACAGCAGCAACTAATGAAATCCACAAACCCATCACCAAAGCTTTGCCGAAACTAATCGTGCCGTTCAATTGGTTATCGCGGTAAGACTTTACAGCGAAGAAGATTACCGACAGGGCGATGACCATTGTGGTATAGCCGACCAACATGCCATTCTCTGGATTCAATGTTCCATTTTCATGCAAGGGCCACGTAGCCAGAAACATTCCACCAGCAATAGCACCGGCTATGGAGCCGAAGATGAGTACGATTTTTTTCATGATAATTTTGGTTTTGTTTAGGCGAAATACATTCAGAATCCACCTTTATCCATCACCCGAAAGGATGATTGTTCGAAAAGTTAAGGAAATACTACTGAAGGGTGATCAAGTGGCTGATCAAAATTTGGTGTATAGAAGGCTTTTTCAGAAGCGGGTGTATTGATGATCAGTAATCGGTATTCGGTAACTACCACCACCCGACTGATTACCGAATACCGATTACTCTTTTCAACAGGCTGCATCCACAATATCAGCGCTAAGGTATGAGCATCAACTCTTTTGAACGCTGAACGGCTTGGGTTCTTCGCCTTACCTCCAGCTTTAGAAATAAATTAGAAGAATGTGTCTTTACAGTATTGAGAGAAACAAAGAGCTTGTCGGCAATTTCCTGATTCGAAAATCCCTGAGCCATTAATTGCAATACCTCCAACTCGCGTTTGCTAATGCCTAACCGATTACACTCGACCTCATTAAAACTGAAATCAGTTTGTAGAACGACTTTGGTTTTCGCTTGTGTTAATCTCAATCCTGCCCAAATACCTATTGCTGTGAAAACAACCGCCACCACGCCCAGATAAAATTCAAGCGACAGATCTCGAATGATAAAACCAAACTGAAGCCATTGCATTAAAAAAAGTAATGCTGCCAATGATAATCCGTATAGAATGATGGTGCGTTTCATGGAGTATTGTTTGTTCGCAGACATTGATATCGTACAAAGTACTTGTGCGCTAATCTATTGCAATTTACGAATACGCCTCAATGAGTTTTGTACTATTGTTGTCACCTTCTCCGCTTCTGATCACGATGATGTCTTCGTATGGATCGTAATATTCAATACGCAAGCCGTTATCCTTCATCGCCTGTTTAATAAATAGGATATCAGGTTCTGCAAACTGATAGATACCGAAAGGCAGGATGAACCTGAATTTCCTTAATTCTTCGTTCGTTAATTTCTCTAATTGGAGTAACTGCTCGGGTTCGAACTCAATGATATGCAATGTGTCTTGCTCGCTAAGGTCTATCTGAAAATTATTTTTTGGTGTAAGCAGTCTCATTCCGAATGTGTTGGCTAAAGGTAGAAAAGAAATATCGCAATCGTGTAAGGGATTTTAGTGTAATAATAACGGGAATGGGAATGTTCTATGTAGAGAAGTATCCACAACGAATTCTTTGATGGAAAAATGTAACCGCTTGCAGCCTCAATTAACGCCATCGATATGTGGCACTATATTTCCTTCACTAGTTGAAATCTTGAAAATTAACAAGACTATTTATGAAAAAAACATTAAGTATGATTCTGTTAGCAGCATCATTTATGGCGATGCAAGCCTGTGGATCTAAGTCGACAGAGAACAATGCAGCGGTATCGACACATGAGGATTCTGTGAAAAACGGACTAACTGAAGAAAATACAGAAGTAAAACTTACTCGTGCTGAAAAGAAAGCACAACTTGCTGAGCAAACGGCCAGACGTGAAGAACGCAGAAGGTTGGCGTTTGAAGAGCAAACCAAATTGAATCCTACCTTTATTGACTCGAAGGGCAAGGTGGTTTACAACAAAGCGGAGGTAGATCCTTCTTTTATTGGTGGCAATGATGCGATGATGAAATACCTCAACGATAATATTCAATTTCCAAAGGATGCAGAAACAGAAGGATTGGAAGGTACTGTGTTTGTTGATTTCATTATAACAGAAGCAGGTGATGTTCGGGAAGTAAATGTTATAAACGAAATAGATGAAGATGTGGATCAACGCTTTCGCGATGAGGCAATCCGTGTAGTCTCTGCTATGCCGAAGTGGACGCCAGGCACACAACGCGGAAAACCGGTGGAGGTTATGTACAGTCTGCCAATTTCATTTGAGATAAGGTAATAGAGAATTAGCTTTAGTCTTAGAAGAGCACAGGGTAATCTTGTGCTTTTTTTATTCATTGAGTGTTACGGGCAGATGGTATGAACGTTCTAATAAGAATGGTTTGTTCTTTTTTATTTTGATTCTTCAAGAAGAGTTGGGAATAGAATTATTTTCACCGTATCAAACATCTCGTCCATCTTGCGTCATCATTCGTTTGCGAATTCTGCTCAGTGATTCTGGCTGGATGCCCAGATAGGAAGCGATATAACGTTGAGGCATATTCTCAATTACTTTTGGTCGCTCCTTCATCAACCGGGTGTAAAGTTCTTCCGGGGAATCGAACAATAAAGATTGCGCACGCTCGGTCACTTTTATGTATAGAAACTCTGCAATGAGCCTTCCATACTTTTGCCAGGAAGGTACCTTTTCATACAAGGTCTGCATATCGTTATAATGAAGCTCAATCACTTCAGCATCTTCAAGGGCAATAATATATTCTGTACTGGGTTGTTGGGTTAGAAAACTGCGATAGTCGGTGATATAGTGTCCTTCAAAACGAAAGTCGGTGGTAACTTCTTCCTCTTTAACAATATTATAAATTCGAAAGCATCCGTAATTGATAAAGGAAACGTATTCACATATCTGTCCTTGCTTTATTATCCACTCGCCTTTTTTCAGATTCCTTCTGCGCAAAACAGCTTCATGAAGGCGCCATTCTTCATCGGTTACATTCACAAAGCCGGCAACAAACTTTCTCAACGGTGAGTATTCATTTTCGATCATGGTGAAAGGTAGCAAGTTTCCACCGATCGACCATAAAAAAATCAGGTGCTATCCCAGCACCTGATTGAAACTGTTATCTCAAATGACTTTCCACTGATTAATTAATGCTTTCGGAATTAGAACGTGAAGCGCACAAACGGTACCGGAAAGAAAG
>DAIQPD010000039.1:0-28188 GCA_036787535.1 Chryseolinea sp. | reverse complement strand
TATTTAAAGTAATGCGGTTGAAAGTAAAAAGCATTGGATGCTGAAAGTATTTTCAAGTACTGCTATGAACAGCAGCAAGCATCAGAAGTATAAATTCTGGGAGAATGAATATCATCCTATCGAATTGTATTCGAATAACGTGATGGATCAGAAGTTAGATTACATTCACAATAATCCGGTTAAGGAAGGTATTGTTGATAAGCCTGAAGAGTACCTATAAGTAGTGCAAGAGATTATTGCGGAATGAAAGGATTACTGGAAGTTAAGTTCATGGATTGAGTGCAGTGTATGAAAGTAACTTTCATTTGAAGTTTTTCCAACTTAAAGGAGTAAGTTAATCGACTGAAATAACTTCCGCCCCAGCATGGATCCAATTACTATATCGAACCCCCAACATAAACTTGCCATTTTAAGTGAGCGGTAAAAATACCGCTCACTATTATTCAAAAAGAAAACATCATCACCCATCTTTTCTTCCGGCATCGCTTAATGCCTTCTGTGAATTTTTCACTTTCCATGCCCACAGTTGAAGCCAAAGCATCTTTGTATGCAGTAACAGCTTTCGCGTATTCTTTTTTTAATTCATACGCCTGAGCAATGCTTTCCATGAATGCTACCTTGTTTGGGTTCAAGGCTGTCAAACCTTTGTTCAGGTATTTCAATGCTTCCGTGTAACAACCTGTTCGGATGCACAGATTACCCATGTGCAAGTATGGTGCTGCATACGTGGCATCAAAAAATATCGCCATCTTCAAGTGCAACATTGCCTTTTCAACATCACTGGTGTAGTAGGTGTACGCCCAACCAATATGATTGTGCAAGCTTCCATAGCCTGGCTCATCGTACAACAGTTTATCTAACAATGCTAATCCTTCCGTTAACTGGTTTTCGTAAATCAGCTTTTCGGCATCCACCATGTATTTTTCTATCCATTCAATTCTCATAAATCTTTGTTCAATGTTTTAAAACATCTGAGCTAAAGACGTATGAGAAATTGAATTCACCACGTCCTTACCTCAGTCTTCTGCAGGCGAATCATCGCCACACATCCTTACAATCTTCGGAGCAAATTCTCCGAGTACTTCCACTAAATCATTTTGATAGTGCATCACTTTCAAAATGTCTTTGTAGGCCATAGGCGCTTCATCCAGTCCGCCACCGAGCAATTCTACACGGTGCTTTTCCAATTCCTGCTTCACCATTTTTTTGGTGATGCAATTCTTAGCCGCACTTCGCGACATCAACCGGCCTGCACCATGCGAAGCAGAATTAACAGACTCCGCATTTCCTTTTCCCTTCACTATAAATCCGGGAGCCGTCATGGAGCCCGGAATAATACCGAGTACACCTTCCCCAGCCGGAGTAGCACCTTTGCGATGAACAATTACTTCTGTTCCATCACTCAACTTTTCTTTCCACGCAAAGTTGTGGTGGTTCTCTACACGCAGCAACTCACGCTCACCCAACGCAGACGCAATTCGCTCATGAATCTGTTGATGATTGGCAGAGGCGTAATCTCCGGCAAGATTCATTGCCTGCCAATACTCCTGCCCCGCTTCACTATCAAGATCGAGCCACGCCAGGTTTGATGCTTCACCCGGCAAATGGCAAATTTCTCTTGCCAGCTTCGTGTAATGTCTTGCTACCTCTGCACCTAATCCTCGTGATCCCGAATGAGAAAGCACTGCTAAATACTTTCCTACATTCAGTTTCCAATCATTGCCTTCATAGAGATCCATTAATCCAAACTCTACAAAGTGATTGCCGCTTCCGGAAGAACCAATCTGCGCAGCTGCCCTACCTTTCAGTTTTTTGAGAATTACAATCTCATCAAATGTTTTCCGGTTGAGCACTTCATGATCCTTTGCTTTTCTGAAGGACTCCTGACCAAAGGCCGTATTGTCAATTAAGATTTGCTTCAGATTGCTGCGATGTCTCTCCAGAAATTTTTCATCCAGCGGATAAGCAGTCAGACACATGCGGCAACCAATATCAACGCCTACCCCATAAGGAATCACGGCATTGTGAGTGGCCAGTACACCACCAATAGGTAATCCATATCCCTGATGAGCATCGGGCATTAACGCACCAGCAATGGTAATCGGCAACTTCATTGCAATTTCCATTTGATGTCGCGCACCTTCTTCAATTCCCTCCATTCCAAAAATCCGATAGTCGATTCTGTTTTTATTTAATTCATGCACCATCGATTTCTTTTCCGAAGGAAGCAGCGTAAGCGCCACGGTGCTCCAGATCGAATGTTGTACAAACTCTTTTGGATTTGCCAACACTGATTTCAGCATCGCATAGATTTCTTCTTTCTCACTTCTACGGAAATGTTTCAACACAGTATTGATCGCAAGTCCTACAGCTTTCCCTTCCGGATAACCGAGCTTGATCAATTCCTTTCCACTTAACATTTTTCGTTTCATACTATAAACTCCTTTCTGCTTCGTTACTGGACAAAGCAATTCCATTCGTCTGTTGACGGTTTTAATTTTTCTTAATTCTGTCCGTAGTAAAATAAAAAAACCCGGACAGTGCCCGGGTTTACAGCGTTTGATCAGGAAATGATCAACTGAAAATCCGTAGCCATAATTCAATACTGCCTCTATGGCGCGTATTAAATTGATTTTTATATGTCGCTATTCTTTTTAGCATGACGCAAAGATAAAGGAGAGTAATTCGAATTTCAAAACAACATGCATTAAATATTTTTTAAATACTAAAATTCTTACTTCTACAATTTCTGTCAATCAATATCTACGAACGATGCTTTGATTAAACTTTGAACTTTGAACCTGAAACTTTGAATTTCAAACCTCAAACACCACCACCGCAAGCAGCCAACAACATATACTCTCTCACAACCCCTGCAGCATCAGTAACGATTATCACAACACTTGCATTCAATTCTTCCTGCTGAAGCCAAAAGTGTGATTCACCTTGGGGAAGCGTTCGTGTTTTTTTTCGAGTGTGTCAGTATTCAAAATAAGATCGACCTGTACCACATCAAAATCTTTCTTGCAAACGGAGAAAGTTGTTTTATCCTCGTACTAATTCACTTGCAATACTTTAACGCTACGCATGTAATCGGGAATAACAGCAGTATATGCATTCGGTAGTTTCAGCTTGCGTGTTCTCTTTTGATAATACACTTTCTTATCGAGTTCAAGCAATATGCTCTTTGCCCACTCCGATGCCAGCTTGAAACGGTTTCTATTTTCCCTTTGCTGAGCACTCTGCATGCGCGGTTTTGCTGCTCGTTTACTCACAACCGTCTTACCTCTCAATTTGCTTGAATACAAAATTGTTTCCGAATGCTCCGCTGAGGCCTTGCGTCAGTATGTTGTCTTTAATAATAGCCATACCTTTTTTTCACTGAAGATTCGCATCATGTCTGCTGACCTCAATGAAGTCTATTCGAATTGCAAACCTTTTAAGTTAGTCGCCTCCACCATTGCAAATTTCATAACGCTAATCTTACGTTGCATTTTATCTAATGTAATGGTTGCCAGTTACTGGTAACCATTAACCATAATAGACGAATAGCAGACACGAAGAAAGATAGAGTGGAAGAAGAGTGGAGAATATCTTGGGGAAGTATTACTGGAAGTAGTAAGCCAAAGGAAATTGAATGACTGTCGTGTTGATTGGTGAAGATAATCATTTCAGCTTACATCTCATTAGAGCATCCAGAGAAATCACTTTTAAAAATCGGAGATGGTTTTCTGTTAGAAGAGTTTCTTTGTTGTTGAAATCCTACACAAATACGTGACTCCTCTGGAGTCAAATACCTCAACAAAATAAATTCTACAAACAGGTTGCTCCTCTAGAGCAGTTGGCATCAAAAGATTAAATATTATCCAGTCAATTTTAAGCAATTAACAACAATAGAGTTTAAAAGTGATTTCACTGTTAAGGAATACCAACATAATAATACTGATTAATATTACAAATGTCCCAGCGGGACAACCTGTTTGTAGCCCCGACAAAGTCGGGGTAAAAAGTCAAATTGGTTTTGCGTCACGTTCAGGTTGTGATTGAAATGAAGAATGTCCATGACGCACGTGCTCCAATCTCAATCTGAAGATCCTACGCCCACACCTTCGTTCCTTCTGTGCAATTTTTACAAATCTCTATTTCACTCCGTGATCGAAGTAACGATGCTCTGAACTCATTGTACTTTTCTCCATTCCAGATTTCCTCGAAGGTCTGATGTTTTAAATCACCTAAAACAAAATGAGCATCTTTATCAAAACAACAGGGCACTACCTTTCCATCCCAGGTAATCACACAACTGTGCCACATCTTCCAGCAATGATTATCTAAGTCGTTTTTGATTTCGAAAGTGCCGTCATCTTGTTTTTTGTAACGGGAATATTTATCAATCGTAGGGATTAAATCCGAACCATTTTTATAATCGTAAATCTGTGCGGTCTTTAACTTCACTTCATCAACACCCAATCGTTTAGCCCACTGATATACTTCCGGGATCTGATGTTCGTTTGGCTTCACCACCAGAAATTGAAAAATAGTATGTGGTGTTTTTGATTTCAATTTCTTTTTCCAACGAATAATATTTTCTGCACCCTCCATTACCTTATCGAGCGATCCACCCACGCGATACGATTGATAGGTATCTTGTGTGGTGCCATCTATTGAAATGATGAGACGATCGAGATTGGATTCGATCGTGGCTTTTGCCGATTCATCTTTTAAATAATGAGCGTTGGTAGAAGTAGCAGTATAAATTCCTTTTTCAGAAGCATACTTTGCCATCTCTAAAAACTGTGGATGAAGATAGGGTTCACCTTGAAAATAAAAAGTGAGATAACTTAAGGTAGGTGCTAACTGATCGATCACATTTTGAAACAAGGATTGATCAAGCATCCCAATAGGCCGCGTAAACGAACGCAATCCACTGGGGCATTCCGGGCAGCGTAAATTGCAAGAGGTAGTCGGCTCGAACGAAATACTGATCGGCATACCTTTGATGCTTGCATTTCCGGTAAGCCTTGAACGATGATAACTATATAAAATAGAGGCAGCATTGGCAGCACGTTTTGCAGTCAGTTTAGAAGCATAGTTTAGTCCGTCTTTAATGTTGCTCATTCTGCGGCAAGATAACGTCTAAAATTATCTGATCCGTTATTCTTTGTTCCTATCTTTCGAATGATTGTAAAGTAGCGTTTTGACTTTTGAAGAGAAGTTGAAAGCCTTGGCTTCAGGCTGCATGCCTCAGGCTACAGGCTTTTTAAACAGAATCAGAATGCATATTACAATTAACGATTAACCATTCGCGATTAACCATTAACGGCAGTCCAAAATGAAAAAATGTATTGTCTTCCTTTTCCTGCTATTACCTTGTTTTGCTAAGGCGCAGCCCATCACATTGTCAGAAAAAGCAACCATCTCGGTGATTACGTTTGGTCCGTGGCAAGGTGAACTGTATTCTGCTTTCGGACATAGTGGTTTTCGGGTGCACGATCCTGTTCAGGAAATTGATTGGCTTTACAATTATGGTGTGTTTGATTTCGATCAGCCTAATTTCTATGGCAACTTTGCTAAAGGAATTCCATATTATAAACTGGGCATTGGTGATTTTCAGCGACACGCAGATCATTACATGTATTACAACCGCTTTATTCACGAGCAAGTACTGAATTTAGATTCTACCGAAACACAAAAGGTATTTGACTACTTACAATGGAATGCTTTGCCCGAAAATGCCAATTATGTTTACGATTATTTTTACGATAACTGTGCCACAAGAATGCGTGATGTTATTGCTACTGTGTTTGGTGACTCTGTAAAATTTGATGGTTCTTATGTTCAGAATAAATATTCCATTCGTGAATTGACGGATATCTATTTAAAGCAACAACCCTGGGGCGATTTAGGAATTGATGTATGCCTGGGTTTACCCATGGACAAAAAAGCGTCTCCGTATGAATACATGTTTTTGCCCGACTACATTGAGTCTGGTTTTGATCACGCCACATTAAATCACAATGGAGCATTAATTCCCATAGTAAAGAAGAAGATTAGCATATATGAAAAACGTTCAGAAGTTCCTGAAAAGGGATTACCGCATCCCTTGTATGTGTTTACCGGTTTTGCTGTGATCGCTATATTGATTTCTGTATTGGATCTACGAAGAAAAAAACTCTCAAGCTGGTTTGATGTCGTCTTATTTGGAGTTGTTGGATTAGCGGGAGTTTTACTTTTATGTCTTTGGCTTTTTACGAATCACAAAGCTGCGGCAAATAACTTCAATTTGCTTTGGGCATTACCTACTCATTTTATTGTTGTCTTTGCCTTTATTAAAAATCCGAAATGGTTAACGAATTATTTTTTAGTGGTATCCATCATCACTGCACTGTTGCTGGGATTCTGGTTTATACTTCCACAGAAAATGAATATCGCATTAATACCATTAGTTGTTTCCATCTTAGCCAGAAGCTTTGCTCAATTAAAGGTAAGAGCGATGATAAGCCAATATTCATAAACCATTAAAGTTATCGCATAGGAATTAATTTAGCCATAGTATCTACTCCTAATGCAGTTGTCATAGAGTCAATACCTAACTCGAACGATTTTGCGTAGTCTTTATCTGCTAAATCGAAAAGACCTGCTTTGCCATAGCAAGCAGACCTTAATCGATAGTTCATCGGATTTAATGAATCAAGTTGTATTGCAATATTAATGTCAACAAGTGCCTCCTTGTACTTTGATAGATTCATTTTTGTGAGTGCACGATGCGTATAAATACCAGGAATGAAATCTTTATGAATGAGCCTTTTATACTTTATTGCTTTATCAAAATCATCTAAAGCTCCTTCAAAATCATAGAGCCCAAATTTTAGTTGGGCTCTAGTATAAAAAGCATCACCAAATTTTGGATTGAGTTCTATTGCCTTGTCTACGTCAGCGAGTGCATCTAATCCTGTTTTTAATGTACTCCTGAATCGGAAAGCTTCAGCATATTTTGGATAAAGCGCAATTGCCTTGTCCAGCGTTTTTACTGCATCATTTTTCTTATCAGTTAGCAGGGCTAAGTAAGTTGCTTTGTAATAATAAGGTTGGACATGTTGAGGATAGTCCTGTATTATGCGGTCGATCGTATTTATAGCTTTTACAAACTCTTTCTTATTCCCGTATTGATTAGCGATCTCAAGTCTTTTGTTTATGTTTTCTATCTGACTTTTTTCAAAATCACATCCCCAGAGTGTAATTGCTACCAGTAAAAAAAATGCTCTCATTTTTGTTTCTTATTAATAGCGAAATCGTTCATGTCTAAGGCACATCCTTCTTCATCGCTACATCCAACGAATTAATCCACTGCGCAATTTTCAACGCCTCGTCTTTTGGAACTTGTGGCATGGGTGCCATGGGTGTTTCATGTTCTGGCCAATTCTTTGGTTCGGGATTGTAAATTAATTGAACCATGCGCTCGTTGCTGTATTTGCGTTTTGCAATATCAGTAAATGCCGGCCCCACCTGGCGCTTGCTGGTTTGATGACAAGCCGTACAGGTATTTTTTACGAGCAGAGGTTCAATCTCTGCATAGGTAGGCGCTTTTGTTGTCGTGGTTATTTTTGATGTTGTGCTTTTTGGCGCTGCTGGTTTAGCGCTGCTAGTGGATCGTTTTGTGGTCAGCTCATTCACAGGAAGTTTGTCTCCATCTGGAATGTTGTTCAATGTATAGTAAGCGGTTGAGTGAAGCACAGGTAGTCCATTTTTTGAACGAATACCACCAACCATAATTTCATGTAAATAATGCTGACGAAGGTTATCAATCACCACACGAACTTTCAATCCATCAGCCGAAACTTTTACACCTTTTATAGCAAGCTTCTCTTCGTTCACAGTAGGACTTCCATACACCGGATGATATTTATAGATGTAACTTCTTCCATTGTAGGATGCTAAATCTTCAGCCGTGTTTTTATCAACAGGATGTGTGAATTCAATTTCAAATCCATCGGGCATCGCGCTCACTGTTTTCATTTCCATTGGCACTTTACCTGTCCACACTAAATGCTGAAACCCTGCAGTTGCTGTTCCGGCTGAGCCCCAACCCCGATTAGTAAGGCCAACGAACATGGAACCATCATGTGCCCAATTCATCCTCAACACACCCGATTGAAATCCGGATTTAAAATCAAATGCTACACCTTGAAATTCTCCCTTCACTTTCTCCATCACCACGCGCATGATTTTACTCTGACCCTGGTCGCCCACAAAAACTTGTCCGGCAAATGGTCCAAACTTTCCGGTTGTTTCATCGCTGATGATTTCTGAATTGGAAATACCCAACACACCATGAGGCAACCACACAGCAGGTAATCGTAATTCCGGAAACTCATTCTTAACTGCGTAAAGAAAGTTTGGATTTTTTTCATCGATAATATTTTCAGGCTTTACATATTGTCCTTCACGTCTGAACTTACGCTCATCCACCTTTGCAAGAAATTGTTCACTCGTAAGTTTTAAAGGAGAGTTGGGTTGACCCGCCCAACGCAAACCTGCCGGATGTCCGGTGAAGCTTCCTTTCGTTACGTGGAAAACTCCACCCGAGCCTTGCCAGTCACCTTGATTATCGGTATAGAAAAATTCACCGTTAATCATACCGAGTCCGCAGGGTGATCGCATTCCGGTTGCCCACGGTTCCATCGTTCCATCCGGATGAATCTTCATCGTCCAACCTCTCCATGGCACACGACTTTCACCACGCCACCACTCTTCATCACCAAACGCAACATTACCGGTTACAAAGAAACTTCCATCGGGTGCGATCTTCGGACCAAATGAATATTCATGATAATGTCCCGACAATGGCCAGGCATAAACGGTTTCGTAGACATCCGCTTTACCATCACCATCTTTATCCATCAGCTTCGTAAGCTCACCACGCTGCGCAACATAGAGTGCGTTGTCCTGATAGGCTAATCCCAACGCTTCATGAAGACCCGATGCAAACAAGGTGTATGCAGGAGCCGAACCATTTTCCATGTTTACATTTTCAATGATCCATACATCACCTCTGCGCGTACTCAATGCCACTCGACCATCCGGCAATGTTGCTACACCGCCCACTTCGAGTAGAACACCTTCAGGCGCTGGCACAGAAATAATTCTATAATAATCTTCTTCCTGTGGTGTGCGCTGAGCAATGGCATTCACTCCCACGAATATTATCGCGCAGCAAATAAAAAATCTATATACTATGTTTTTCATGTTTCTTGATATTATGATAATGAAACTACCAGATGATGGAATACTTTAATGAACTATCAATCGCGATGATTAACTCTTTCTTTCCTTTGATCTCACGAATCGTTGGCTTTGGCCCTGATACTTTAATATAGTATTGTTTATCATCGATGGCATACATACCATTTGGTAATTCAATGATGCTTTTACCTTCTGCAATTTTATAATGAAGGCCGGGGCGTGTCCCTCTGTTCTTAATGATCACTTCATGTGTGATCATGCGATCATGATCATCCGGATAAATTTTATCGGTAACTTCAATACCATCATAGGTATATAAAAAATCAGGACGAGAAGTAGCTTCACCAATCTGATAGCCCTTGCCTTTATATAAGGTATTGCTCAATTGCGTTTCCTGTACCATCACTGGAAACTCTTCTGTTGCCGATGATAGATACGCAAGGGGTTCATTGTTAAATAAATATTGCACAGCACCAAGGGGTTTGAAGGAACCATCACCGCGTTCATGCCACATGGGTGTGGCGTCTACAAACTTACCATGCCATACACAAACCAGATTTCCTGATTTCATATCATATACATAATGTGTTCCACTTGGATCGCCAACTCCAATCGTGTGTGTTAACCGCTGACGGTAATCATTTTTGAAATCCAAAAATGCACGAAGCAAACGAGGCTCACTTCCAGGAGTGATTAATATAGGAGATGTAGGTTCGTCATCAGGAGGAAAAGAGTTAAAAGCATTCAAGGTTTGTTTATACGATGAAGCACTCTCCACACTTAAGCCCAAACGCGGTGCCATCCAGGATGCATCTTTGAAATTATAAATCTCAAATGGATAGGAACCTGCTTTTAATGTAATCGATGATTTCTGATTGACATACCCATCCGCCCGCTGAAGGTCAACTAATTTTTGATTGTTGAGTGTAAAGATTCCACCACCCGTAAAAGATATTGTAAACGTATAGGTTCCATCCTCCGGAACTGTAATGTTACCCGCATACGATGAACCATAACCATTTTCTTTTTCCAGCACTTCACAGGTTAACTCATTGCCTGATCCGGACACTGAAGGTTTAAGAGAAGAGAAATCTGAAACGGTTTTGAAATTTCCGTAATAGGTTTTATAAGTAATGTCTTTGATGGAACAATTTATTTCCTTCATCAATTTATATTGAATATTGCGGAAAGCAACTGGACCGTGATCGCCTTGAATCATCAGTGGACCAGATGCCTTTTCATTATTTTCAATCGGACCACCAGTAGGTAGGGGCACTTCAACGTTATTATGAATTTTTACTCCGTTTAATTCAACCGAAATAAAACGGGCATTTTCAATTTTTTTACCAGTAGCATCAAACTTAGGTGCACGAAAAGAGATTTTCATTTTCTGCCAAAGTCCGGGCGCTTTCGCAGGATTGCTGAGCGGTGCTTTGCCCATGTAGATTTTATCTTTCTCACTTTCCCAATTGCGATAGATTCCTCCGATGTCAGAATACTTTGCATCCTTTACACCCCAGCTATCCAACAACTGAACTTCATACCGACCTTGTAAATAAATTCCAGAGTTTGACCCTTTCGGCATCATTACTTCTAACTCTAATTCAATGTCACCATGCTCGAATGCGGAAATTAAATTATCCTTCTTTCCACCATCATTCATATTCAGCAAAATACCTTTGCCTTCCGTATAGGTAACAGCTTGAGGTTGAGGTACAGGCTTCTCTTTTGATTTCTTGTTTTTCTTACTTGAGATTTCAGCCGTCTCAGCTTCATGCGCATGAATTTCGATGGTAGGGTCCATCGTTACGTCACCAACAATTCGCCAGTTACCTGCCTGAGTTTTGAAGGATGACATATCTTGGAGTGTGAGCATCTTTACTTGTGCCTGCGCTGTGGTTCCCGCGAGTGCAAAGCCAAGAAAAAGTAAACATCGTTTGACGTATTTCATTATGTATGGTTTTGTTTTCTAGTTGTAATGACGGCTTGAGCTCTGTTTATACTCAATGATGAAATCGAAAGTACGATAATGTTTTGATCTGTTTTTTTGGAAAGGGCTCGCTAATATCGGTTATGAAAAAGGAATAGCAAAACCTGTTTTTACAGGCGGACGAACTATCTCATATCCAATGGGAATTGCATCAATGAGTGTAGGACACATTCATAAGATTAGATACCTTTACAACTCATTATAATCTACAATGAGTCTTCTTCAGAATATCAAAACCCTTTCAGAAAAATACAGTCAGGAGGTAGTTGAACTTCGCAGACATCTGCACCAGCATCCGGAACTTTCGTATCAGGAATTCAATACGGTAAAATACGTTGCTAAACAGTTGCGTTCTTTTGGCATTGAACCAACAGAAGGTATTGCCACCACCGGTTTGATTGCGGAGATCAAAGGTAAAAATCCAGAAAAAAAATCCATTGCCTTGCGTGCCGATATGGATGCCCTACCGATTGTAGAGGCTAATGATGTTTCCTATAAATCAAAGAATGTGGGTGTGATGCACGCCTGTGGTCATGATGTTCATACCTCATCTTTATTAGGTACTGCAAAAATCTTGAATGAAATTAAAAACGAATTTGAAGGAACGGTGCGTTTACTTTTTCAACCGGGTGAAGAGAAAAATCCGGGAGGAGCTTCCTATATGATCCGTGATGGCGCATTAGAAAATCCAAGACCAACGAATATTATCGGGCAACATGTCTTTCCATTATTACCGGTAGGTAAGATTGGCTTTCGCGAAGGCATGTACATGGCCAGCTGCGATGAAATTTATTTAAAGGTAATTGGCAAAGGTGGGCACGGTGCTGCTCCTGAATTTACAGTCGATCCGATTGTCATTGCATCGCACATCATCATTGCTTTGCAACAAATTATAAGTCGCAATGCAAGTCCGAAGCAACCCACTGTTTTAACGTTTGGAAATATTATTGGCAAAGGTGCCACGAACATTATTCCCGATGAGGTAAACATTGCCGGTACATTTCGTGCTATGAACGAAACCTGGCGCGCCTCTGCCTTACAAAAAATTAAGAAGATGGCAGAGAGTCTTGCCGAAGGTATGGGCGGAAGATGTGAAGTGGATATTTCACATGGCTATCCTTATCTCGAAAATAATCCCGAACTAACGCGAAGAATCAAAGCAGCTGCGGCCGATTATGTAGGAGCAGAAAATGTAGTTGACATTGACATTACTTTGGGAGCAGAAGATTTTTCATACTACTCGCAAGTGATCCCTGCTTCGTTTTATCGGTTGGGTACACGTAATGATGCGAAGGGAATTACTTCGTATGTACACACACCAACTTTTGATATTGATGAGGATGCCTTAAAGATTTCTACCGGCCTAATGGCATGGATGGCGGTGAAAGAACTGGCATATTAATTTTTTGTTAATCTGGCTGACCAGTCGTTACAATTGTATCTTTACTTTTCCCGAACGCAATAATTGGAACCAGCACCACTTCCCAATCAACCTAAAAACTTGTGGCCCACCATCAGGCTTACGCTTTATATTTTAGGCGCATTGCTGATGTTTCTTTTCTCTCTCGATCTGATGGTCTCTTCTCTTCAGCATCTGGGGAAACTGGCTACAGAAACAATTTTACTCGCTACTTCAAATCCATTTACAGGTTTGTTCATCGGCTTGCTCGTTGCTGCCATGTTGCAAAGCAGCTCTGCTACTACCTCGATGATTGTTGCTCTTGTAGCCTCCGGATCGATTACCTTACAAAGTGCAGTGCCCATTATCATGGGTGCGAATGTGGGAACTACCATTACCAGCACGATTGTATCGCTGGGCTTTATAAATAAAAAGAAAGAATTCAGAAGAGCCGTTGCGGCAGGTACCTATCACGATTTCTTTAATATCCTCACGGTGATTGTATTGTTTCCACTGGAGTATTACTATGAATTCCTTTCAACTGTCTCTTCGAATATCGCTAACTACTTTTTCACAACCAGTGCAGGTCAGGTTCAAAACAAAGTAACCCATCTCTGGCAAGGCTTTGATCCGATCATCGCGATGCTGCAACAGATCATTCCAAATGCTTTTGTGTTAGCACTTCTGGCTCTTGTCTTGTTATTTGGATCAATCCTTATTTTCAGAAGACTGATCTCCAGTTTACTGAAAGCAAAATCGCCTGAAGCCTTCAGTCGGTTCTTCTTTAAAAATCAATTAAAGTCTTTTGGCTGGGGACTTGTGACCACCGCGGCCATTCGATCAAGTACAATTACTACATCTGTTGTTGTGCCCATTGTTGCAAAGAAAATTGCAAGCCTGAAGCAAGCTGCTCCTTTTATTATGGGTGCAAACATTGGCACAACCATTACCGCTTTTATTGCCGTAACATTAAACTCCAATACATCTGGTGCAATCAGTATTGCCATTTGTCACTTTCTGTTCAACTTCATTGGAGTACTCTTATTTTTTCCTGTACCTGTATTGCGAAAACTACCTATTTCGTTGGCAAATGGTTTAGGGAAGTTAACCTTGAAGTATCGTCTTTCGGGATTGGTGTATTTGCTGGTGACGTTTTTCTTTATTCCGTTTTCACTTATTTATTTGAATCGTGATTCCAACCAAACGTTATACCTTACCTATGAACAAATTGATTCTGCACAACAGAAATCATTTTCGAGAATCGTGGCTAACATTAATAAGCGCACACAAGCTGGAGAATGGACTACCTTTGCGGGATCTGAGAAAAAACCAGGAGAAGAACCGCTGATTATTTATCCTGTTTCTGTCAAGAACACTACCTTATTTATAGGGAAGAGAATGTTCTTGTTTAACCGACCTGGTTTTTGCTGGGACGGTGAGAACGAATTCGGTAAATACAAAACCTGTGTTGATAAAATTCTGTCGAAAGCAAGTTTCGCTAACCGAACCTTTGATTCGGTCTTTGTATTCAAACGCACTTATGTTCTTAATCCTGATTCGATTTCCCACTTTTACTACCTGAGTGCACCCTATAAGATCACGCTCCAACACGAGATAATTTCGGGAAATAGTCAAACTGAAATACTGGAAAAGTTGATCTCGTTTGAACAGGAATAAAAACCAGCCGTGCCACCGCTTAAAGCGGTGGCACGGCTTTTCATGACTTAAACTTTTCAAATCTTCTGTCTATATTGCACAAGATGTTTTCTAATTATGTTGAAAGATTCAATCCTCAAATTATTTAAGCTCGATAAACTCGTAGACAATATGACGGGTTACGTTGAAGCCCGCATGGAGTTGGTTAAACTTGAGATAAGAGAAGATCTTACCAGAGCAATTTCCAAGCTTTCCGTTTTTGTTTTTCTTGCCTTTGCTTTTACGTTATTTCTAATGTTTATCAGTGTAGCCATCGCCCTCAGAATAGGTGAGAGCGTAGGTACATTTGAAGGCTTTGCAATAGTAGCAGGATTCTATCTGAGCATTGTTTTGATATCGTTTTTTTTCCGCGATGCCATTAGTGGTTTCATTGAAAAGCAAATCACCGAACTCTTGAATAAAAAGAAAAAGTAATATGGAATTACTAGAACCAGATGATTTAAAAATGTCATTGTTGAAAAAATCAGCACGACATAAAAGTGAGTTGGAGGAAGAGGTGAAGTACATTTCTGAACGTTCCGAAAAAATAATTACCAATACCTTAATTATAGGCGGAACACTTGCCGCAACTTACTTTTTGGTTCGTCAGTTTTCAGGATCAAAATCAAAAGGCAAGCGTAAAACAAAAAAATCAAAGATTGTTTCGGACAGTGCTATAGAAAATGAGGAAGAGGAAGTACAAGAATCTTTCATTCCCGGAATTGTATCACAAATTGGAACAGCATTGGTGAGCCAGGCTTCTGTCCTTCTGCTAACACTTGCCAAAGAAAAACTTTCCGAATACCTTGAAGCCCAGGCTGAAAAGAAAAACAAGAACAGTGCATGAGTGTTTTAAAAAATTTGTGTGCCCGACACCATGATGGCAAGAAATCCATTGCTGTACTCATCGATCCAGATAAGGTTGAAGACTCTTCTCAATTACTTCAACTCATTAATTTAGCAAGTGAGAATTGTGTCGACTACTTTTTTGTAGGTGGAAGTTTAGTGACCACCACGAATCTGGCAGAGGTTGTGAAGAAGATAAAAGACAACGTGAACATTCCGGTTGTGCTTTTTCCGGGCAACTCGATGCAGATTGAACCTAATGCTGATGCGCTTCTTTTTTTATCCTTGATCTCAGGCCGGAATCCTGAACTGCTAATTGGTCAACATGTTATTTCGGCTCCCATCATTCGCAATACAAAACTTGAAGTAATTCCTACCGGGTATATGCTGATCAATTCAGGACGCATTACATCGGTTGCTTATATTAGTAACACCACACCAATACCGGATGATAAATATTCATTGGCAGCCTGCACGGCAATGGCTGGTGAAATGCTTGGATTGCAATCCATTTACATGGACGCAGGAAGTGGTGCCGAAAAAGAAATCAGTGTGAAGATGATTGCCACCGTAAGAAAATCAATTAACGTTCCACTCATTATCGGTGGTGGAATTAATACAAGTCAGAAAGCCTTTAATGCATTAGAAGCTGGAGCCGATATGATTGTAATCGGTAATGCCCTCGAGAAAAAACCAGAATTGCTAATCGAAATTTCTGAAAAGGTTTATGAGTGGAACCAGAGTAACTGATTTTAAATTACCTATCTGATGTTACACAACTTAGTAGCTTCTTTGTGCCTTTGAGACTTTGTGGCAAAAAATCAGACCACAAAGACACGAGGTCACTAAGGTTCACGAAGAGAAATGCAACTGCATATACTATTTGCTCAATATTAGATATCTGGTAATCGAGTTCGTATCTATTTCAACAACTCGCGTGAAATCACCATCTTCTGAATTTCGGTTGTGCCTTCATAAATCTGTGTGATCTTGGCATCGCGCATCATGCGCTCAACATGATACTCTTTTACATATCCATAGCCTCCGTGGATCTGAACGGCTTCGGTTGTTACTTCCTGAGCAATCTGTGAAGCAAATAATTTTGCCATGGCTGCGGCCTTTACAAAATCTTTTTTCTGATCCTTTAACCATGCCGCTTGATGAACAAGTAATCGTGCAGCATCAATTTTTGTTGCCATATCCGCCAACTTAAATTGAATGGCCTGATGTTGTGAAAGTGATTTGCCAAATGCCTTTCGCTCTTTCGAATAATTTAAAGCAAGCTCGTATGCGCCTGCAGCAATACCCAAAGCTTGTGCAGCAATACCTATACGTCCTCCATTTAAGGTAGTCATCGCAAAGCTGAAACCAAACCCATCCTCGCCAATGCGATTGGCTTTTGGAACTTTTACATCGGTGAACATTAAGGAATGTGTATCGCTTCCGCGGATCCCCATTTTATCTTCTTTCTTTCCAACGACAAAGCCGGGCATGCCTTTTTCTACTATTAACGCATTGATGCCTTTATGTTTTTTATCAGCATCAGTTTGTGCAATTACCAGATAGACACCTGCTGTATTCCCGTTCGTGATCCAGTTCTTCGTTCCATTTAGCAAGTAGTGATCTCCTTTGTCTTCTGCGGTTGTCCGTTGACTCGTTGCATCTGATCCTGCTTCAGGTTCTGATAAACAAAATGCACCGATCACTTCACCGGCAGCAAGTCGCTTTAAATATTTTTCCTTTTGCTCCTCTGTTCCATTGCGTTCCAATCCCCAACATACGAGCGAATTATTAACCGACATGCACACAGAAGCAGAAGCATCAACTTTTGAAATTTCTTCCATGGCCAAAACGTAACTTATAGTATCCATTCCTCCACCGTTGTATTTTGGATTAACCATCATTCCTAAAAAACCAAGCTCGCCCATTTTCTTAATTTGCTCAGTCGGAAATTTTTGATGGGTATCACGTTCAATCACACCTGGCAATAATTCAGTTTGTGCAAAATCACGCGCGGCTTCTTGAACGGCTAATTGTTCTTCAGTAAGTTGGAAATTCATTGTATGTCTATTAATAGTTATCGATCACATTCATTTAGTCTGCACTACCTACTTCTTTTACCTATGAATATTTTCAATAAGGTAACAAAAAAAAGAAGCCTGAGTTTAAACTCAGGCTTGCAAAATTAACTGACTCGTATTTATGATTATCCGAATCGTCCATATATTTTAAATGGATAACAAACGACTATTCGTCACGTGCCCCCAAATACATCATTAAATAATAAAACAAAGTTGTAAGCGCACCAATGGCTGCAACTACGTATGTCATTGCCGCCCACTTCAACGCATCCTTCGCCATATCATATTCACCAGTTGTCACAATGCCTCTGGATTGAACCCATGCCAACGCACGTTTGCTGGCATCAAATTCTACTGGTAATGTGATCAAAGCAAATAATGCGAATACACCATAACATGCAATGATAACAAGAAGCGCAATCTTCCAAGGCAAAAATCCTTGTGCGAAGATCGACCCAAACATCATTGCCATAAATAGGAAGTTGATGACTTTCGCACTCACATTTTGAATAGGTACTAATGCAGATCGAACTTCCAACATAGTATACGCTTTTGCGTGTTGCACAGCATGTCCACATTCGTGAGATGCTACTGCAGTTGCGGCAGCATTACGGCCATGATAAACACCTTCACTTAAATTGACAGTTTTGTTTGCAGGATTATAATGATCTGTTAACTCACCTTCAACACAGGTTACTTTAACATCATTAATTCCGCTATCGGCCAACATTAATCGCGCTACATCTGCACCCGTTAAATCACGGGTTAGGTGTATTTGCGAATATTCCTTGAATTTACTTTTGAGGCGTGAACTGACGAGCCATCCAATCCCCATGAAAATAAGACCAATTACAAGAGCTCCCATAGTTTCGTATTATTAGTTTGTTGTTTCCTATTCTGTTTTACGAAGATGATGATTAACAAGGTTTGCGCCAAATAGATTCGGCTGCCAAAACGACATTGATTTTAACGGATTAAGGATGGCACTGTTTCTTACAAAAAAAACCATCTTGTATACAAGACGGTTTTTTCAGTATCATTTTAAGCTTATCGCCTAATTCTCAATAGTCACTACATACGTTCTCCTGAAGGTTGTAATCGTAATAACATTGTCACATTCACCGTCACCATAGTCCACAGTGCGCTTGCGAACAGAATATCCTTTTAGTTTAGTTAATTCAACCACACCCGAAATACGGGCAAAGTTTCCTTGTGCAGCACAGGACCAATCCGCAATAATGGGCTCTACGATTGTGTGTGTGAATGATCTTCCGGTAGTTGAAATACCTTCAACAGAACCCGTAATTCTATATACATTATTTGCCGGATCGCCATCACCATAACCTGAAAGCCATTCCCTCATTCTGCTTCCGTTAAATACTATGTAGTGTCCATTAGGAAATGTAACAGTAAGATCAATTAGCTTTTTAACAGATTGTAAATTCCCTTCCAGGTTAATTGATCGATCCCGAAGTTCAATCGTTCCGGTGATACCTTTATTGTTCACAAAATAATTTTCGAAGGTAATAATACGATTGGCAAGACTGTCGCCAAGTACATTACTGTACGCAATGAAGATTTTACCTTTACGTGTTTTTCCTCGTGGACCTACACAGCCATCACCAAAATCGATGGTTATTATTTTGTTTACTTCATCATTGGTAACCTCTGCGCAAAGATCTGTTTTCAAACGCCCTCCGATAGAAACCAATTGCACTTCTGATTGATACGCTATTTCTAAGGCATCGTCACTTTCATCTTCTCCGATTGAAGCAGACTCAAGCGTTTGCTCCTCCTCTGTTGCCGTTCCTTGTGAATCCGAATTGTTGTCGCAACTCACCAGAAACATCGCTGCCATAATCATGATGGCATACATTGATTTTAAAAGATTCGTTTTCATTTTGTTTGATTAGGTTTTGTGTCGTTGATTTTTTTGAATCAAAGATGGCCAGTCTAAATATTCAGTATATCGAAAATGCGTGTACTGCGCATCTCAATAATCTTTCTTGTTTTTGAAAGACGGCTTTTAGATAGAAGCGAAAGAAGAAGGTTTAATCAACCTTCGATTTTTTTTTCACCCGATAGGAAGTGATGAGAAGAGATACAGCGCCCGCTACAATCACAATGAAGGTTTGCCAGCCGTGAAAAATAAAGGTAAACGCAACAGCATCGCTCAGGGGAAGGCTATAGAGAAAAACCAATCCTTGAGGTACCAACACATGATATGCACCCGTTCCGCCAGGTAAGGGTGCGGCCATAGCGATTGAACCAATTGCAAAAAGGCTAAGCACAGCATGAAATCCCAATTCACTCGTGGATGAGAAGGCCATCATCACCGTATAACTCATTACAAAGTAGAGGAACCAGATTAAAAGAGAGTAGACAATAAAGAGCCCTTTATTCTTCAATTGAAAAATAGTAAGCAGTCCGTCCTTAAATCCTTTCCAAAATTGCATCACACGCTCAAACAACTTTTTATTTTTTTTCAGGATCCACCAACCCAAAATGAAAAGCATGACACCTCCTATACTTAAAAAAATCAGAAGTAAGAATTTTGAACTGTTTGAAGAGGAGAAAGGCAGTGTGTCTATGAATGCAAATAATTTATCTGCCTCAACGAAAAAACAGATCGCAACTAAAGCAAGCAGACAAATCATATCAACAATACGCTCCACCACAACCGTTCCAAAAGATGTTTCTATCGGAGTTTTATCAAGCTTAAATAAATTATAACATCGCGATACTTCTCCACCACGTGGGATTACTAAGTTGACCAGGTAGCCAACCATTAACGATAAAAAAGCATTGGAGAATTTTGGATGATAACCTGCAGGCTTCATAAGCATACGCCAGCGTTCTGCACGAACAAGATGACTCATCATAGCGATAACAGCCATTGCTAAAAGCCAGCTCTTATTTGCCGTATTCCATGTGTGCTTAAGGTATTCTAATTTGTTCTCACCATTAGACACGACTAGTCCGCGCAGCGAAAACCAGATTAAGAAAACAGTAACCCCAACGATTAATGTGTATTGAATAAAAGCCTTGAGGCGAGGTGACACTGAAGAAAATTAAAGTAAAAACAAAAGCAATCCCGCTCAAGATAAACGATTATCAGGAGTAGGGAAAATAATAGTAGGCTTGAATACTTTGGCCTTCTCAAATTTCATGGAAGCGTAAGAAATAATAATCACAATATCGCCCACTTGTGCTTTGCGTGCAGCCGGTCCATTTAAACAGACCATGCCTGAACCACGCTCGCCTTTTATAACATACGTCTCTAACCGTTCTCCATTATTAATATTGACTACCGTTACCTTTTCTCCTTCAATGAGGTTTGCAGCATCAATCAAATCTTCATCAATCGCAATACTCCCTACGTAATGCAATTCGGCTTGCGTAACTTTTGCCCGATGGATTTTAGATTTTAAAACTTCGATTCTCATATTACCTTTCTGCTCTAGTCCAAAAACATATTATCAATCAATCTAATCTCTCCTACATACCCCGCAATACACATAATGGGTTTGTCAGACTCCTGAACGTTACCTATCGCTGTTAAGTTTTTACTGTCCGTCACTTCAAAATATTCAAGTCGCACTTCCGGCTCAGTTTCAACTATTTTTCTAACAGAATTTTTTACATTTAAAATGCTTTCTCCACCTCTAAACATAGATTTAGCGGCAAATAGCGCCTTATAAAATACGGTTGCCTGAGGTCTTTGTTTTTCATTCAATCTCAGATTTCGAGATGACATGGCCAATCCATCGGATTCCCGCAAAGTAGGTACACTATTCAATTTCAAGCCAAAACACAATTCTTCAGTCAATTGCTTGATTACGGCAAATTGCTGCCAATCCTTTTGACCAAAGTAAGCTTGATCGGGCTCCACAATATTAAAAAGTTTAGCAACCACCAAGGCAACACCACTGAAATGCCCAGGACGAAACTCACCCTCCATTACTTTATCTAAAAAACCAAAATCGAAAGTTAGTTTAGAGGGTTTGTCATACATTTCTTCATTATCAGGACAAAAAATCACATCGCAACCTATTTCTTCGAGGAGGGCAGAATCAGACTCAAATGTCCTGGGATATTTTTGCAAATCAACAGCATTGTTGAATTGGGTTGGGTTGACATATATAGAGCAGACAGAAAGCTGGTTTTGGGCTTTCGATGCCTCAATTAATGCCACATGCCCATCATGAAGGGCGCCCATTGTAGGAACAAGTCCGATGGTTTTTCTTTCCCGTCTCTGCTCTTCTAAGAAAGATTTTAACGGTGCTATCTGCTTGAAAATCTCCATTTTAGGCTATTCTGGCAAAAGGTGGCAAAGATATAGGGAAAACTGAATTTAGGTTGATCGTGGGGGTAATTTTTTGTACTTTTGTGGCTCGATTTTCCGATCTACACAAAATTCTAATAATATGTCAAAACTCCGTATTCTTTATGTAGCCAGCGAGATCAATCCGTTTTTGCAAACATCTGAGGTAGCGGACTTTGTTCGCAAACTTCCTCAGGCCATGCAGGAAAGAGGGATGGAGATCAGGATTCTGGTGCCTCGGTTTGGGATTATCAATGAGCGCAAAAACCGATTACATGAAGTGGTAAGGCTTTCAGGGATTAACATTGCGGTGGGTGATGAAGAAAAGCCTTTGATTATAAAAGTTGCATCAATTCCGAATGCCAAGCTTCAGGTTTATTTTATTGATAACGAGGATTATTTCCACCGTAAGTCAGTTTTTCACGATAAAGAGAACCGCTTCTATGAAGATAATGATGAACGCGCCATTTTCTTTTGTAAAGGTGTAATTGAAACCGTCCGCAAATTAGGATGGGCTCCGGATATCGTTCATTGTAATGACTGGATTACCAGTTTCATTCCTTTATACCTTAAAACCACGTATAAAAACGACCCGTTATTTAAAAATACTAAAACTGTTTTCTCAATTTACAATAATCCGTTCAACCATAAGTTCAAAGGAAACATCATGGACAAGGTGAAGATGATGGACATTGAAGACAACATGTTGGGTAATTTAAAAACTGCCGATTTTGAAGGATTCATCAAATTAGGCGTTGAGTTTTCGGATGCCGTTATTGCAGCCGGAGAGACCACTAAACTGGAAGGCCTCTTCAAGAAGATAAAAGAAAAGAAAGTTGAAAATTTTGAAAATGACGAAAACGCAACCGAATCGTACTACAACCTTTATAATGAACTTATGGGTTAACCGTTTAAAGCAACTGACTATTTTGGCAGTTGCTTTATTTTTTTATTCGTGCAAAGAGGATGTTAACCTCCTCGGCTTTAAAAATCCAAACTCCAAATTCGATGTACAGTATATAGAGCTCCCTGTTGAAAGCAGTGTTTTGCTATTTGATACTTTACGAACTTCAAATTATTTCTTCCCAGGAGAAGTCAGCCGGCTCCTGGTCGGGAAAACCGTTGATCCGGTTTTTGGAAATGTTACAGTAGAGACTTGTACACAATTTTATTCGCAATCAAGTGCAAAGTTGCTGGCTACTGCTACGTTTGATTATGCAACCATTGATCTGACGTTCGACAATTACACGTATGGCGCCACTAAATCAGCAAGTCCTCAGGATATTTCCATTTATGAATTAGATCAAATTCTCTACGATACACTAAGAAGAAATTATACAAACAAAACACCTATTTTAAGAAACTCAGAATTAGTAGCGACTAAGTCTTTCACTCTTGATCCTGCAGTGCTTCAATCCTATAAAGATAAGAACAAGGATACAACGCTGACCTTAACTGTAGTCTCAGACTTAGGGGAGCGACTTTTTCAAAGCGCTTTGGATTATCGTGATGATCTTGATACAACATTCGCCCATCCCTCTCTGTTCGTAAAGAAATTTCCTGGGATTGCGATTGTACCTAATGGTTGTGATAAGGTCTTTGGATTTAATCCTACAAATACAAAATCCAGAATCACACTGCATTATCACTTAACAACTGATACCATAAAACGCGTACTTAATTTAGTGTTCTATGCAGGATCAGGCTACAATAATATTTCAAGTAATAGGAGCGGAACCCCGCTTGAATTACTCACTAAAGATGAAGACCATAAGAATTTCTATCCTTTGGACAGCAATCGCTACATTCAATCCGGAACAGGCATTTTTACAAAGCTTGATTTTGAGCATTTTTTAAATTTCAGCGATTCAATTCCAAACATGATTCTAAACTCTGCAGAATTAGTAATTGGCAATGTTGAGAATGGTGGAGATTTTGATCCTCCAGCCTACCTCGCGCTCCGTGTATTAAAGGAAGATAATTTTGAATATGCTATTGGAAGATATAATACACAAGCTATTTCTGATCGCGCTTTTTACAAAGGATTTATAACTCCAGATTATTACATACCCAATGCTGCCAATGTATTGATAGAGAACGATAGCGTATTTTCAGTTGCCTTTGATGCCGGGGTGCAACTTGAATATATTAAATCAAGTCAAAAGTATAATGCTTATTTAACACGCTACCTTCAACAGTTGTACACGAAAGAAGAAAACAAAACCCGGCTTCAGTATTTTGTTCTATATCCAGTATCACCTGTTGCGGCAAAGTCCGTTAATCGTGTTAGATTCCCAAAGGATAATATCAAACTTCGTATTTACTATACCCTGCCAACTGTTAACGATTAATCATTATGTGTGGAATTGTTGCTTATATCGGTAACCGACAGGCTCAGGAAGTCATCATCAAAGGCTTAAAGCGATTGGAGTATCGAGGTTATGATAGTGCAGGTATTGCATTATTAAATGGAGGGCTAAACATCTACAAAAAGAAAGGTAAAGTTTCAGAACTTGAAGATTACCTTAAAGGAAAAGATTTAAACAGTCACATTGGCATTGGACACACCCGTTGGGCAACGCATGGAGAACCAAACGATACCAACGCGCACCCGCATTATTCCTCAACAAAGAAACTTGCTATTATTCACAATGGCATCATTGAGAATTATAGCTCATTGAAAAAAGAACTGATCCGCAAGGGGCATACATTTCTTAGCGAAACCGATACAGAAGTTTTCATTCACTTTATTGAAGACATTAAGGAGAATGAAAAATGTTCATTGGAAGAAGCTGTGCGTTTGGCTCTAACAAAAGTAGTGGGCGCGTATGCTATTGTTATCATATCGCTTGAGGAACCTGATCTATTAGTGGCTGCGCGAAAAGGCAGCCCACTAGTAATTGGCGTTGGCAAGGATGAATTTTTCCTGGCATCTGATGCTACTCCTATTGTTGAATATACCAACGAGGTGGTGTATTTGAATGAACAGGAAATTGCTGTGATACGAAATGGCAAACTTAGCATAACAAGTACTTCGAACTTACCTCTTACTCCATACATTCAAACCATTGACCTGGAGTTAGAAGCTATTGAAAAAGGAGGCTTTGAGCATTTCATGTTAAAAGAAATTTTCGAACAGCCTCGTTCTATCCGTGATTGCATGCGCGGTCGATTAGATTCGCAATCCGGTCGATTAATATTGGGTGGCTTACGCGAATATGTAAATAAGCTTGTCAATGCTGATCGCATATTAATTGTGGCTTGCGGAACATCATGGCACGCTGGCTTAGTCGCTGAATATTTCTTTGAAGAATTCTGTCGCATACCTGTTGAAGTAGAATATGCTTCTGAGTTCCGTTATAGAAATCCTGTTATTCGCGAGGGTGATGTTGTAATCGCTATTTCTCAATCAGGTGAAACAGCAGATACGTTGGCCGCTATTGAATTGGCAAAGTCAAAAGGAGCCATCATTTTTGGTGTTTGTAATGTCGTTGGTTCCTCCATTGCCCGTGCTACTCATGCAGGCGCATACACGCACGCGGGTCCTGAGATTGGTGTAGCAAGTACAAAAGCATTTACAGCACAACTTACGGTGTTAAGTATGATCGCTTTGATCGTGGCACAAAAGAAAGGAAGTATTACGGAGCAAAAACTTCACGAACTTTTAGTTGAAATGGAAAACATTCCAACAAAAGTAGAGAAGGCATTATTACTCAATGATCAGATTAAAGAAATAGCGAAAACCATTAAAGATTCACCAAATTGCTTATACCTGGGTCGTGGTTATAACTTCCCGGTTGCGTTAGAAGGTGCATTGAAGTTGAAAGAGATTTCGTACATCCATGCGGAAGGATATCCGGCAGCAGAAATGAAGCACGGTCCTATTGCATTAATTGATGAAGAAATGCCCGTTGTATTTATTGCCACACGCGATAGTTCGTACGAGAAAATCGTCTCCAACATTCAAGAGGTAAAAGCAAGAAAGGGTCGCGTCATTTCTGTGGTAACAGAAGGCGATGATATAATACCAAAGATGTCAGAATTTGTAGTTGCTGTTCCTGCTGTGCATGAAGCGCTTATGCCTTTGGTTTCCGTAATACCTTTGCAGCTGCTCTCCTATCATATCGCAGTAATGCGTGGTTGCAATGTAGATCAGCCTAGAAATTTAGCAAAGTCTGTTACGGTTGAATAGGCTCTAGCTCTGTAACAAATATTCTTTCTTTAACAGCGAACAAATTTTGTAGCGTTCATCGTGGGTATCTTCGTATAATGCTTCAAGCAATTCATACACATGCTTGATACCTATTAAGGAACACCACTCAAAAGGTCCGTATGGATAGTTCGTACCAAGTTTCATTGCCTTGTCGATGTCTTCGCGCGAGGCAGTTCCATCTTGAACGGTATAATACGCTTCGTTTATAATCATGCAGACCACGCGAGGTGTAACAAGTCCTACGCGATCATCTACTATCAAATAGTGTATATCTAATTTAGCGCAAATTTCTTTGAGCTGATCTTCATGTTCCGGTTTTAAAAGACTTACCTCTAAAATTTCCTGACTAACAAATGTTGGAAGTCCATTGAATCCATAAACATCTGCTTTTATTGAATGCTCAGCCAAGTTAGAAAGTTCAGCAAGCGATATCTTGGCAGCATTAAAAAAAACAATTCCATTTGATTTATTTTTGTAGATATCAATCTGAAAAGGTTCTTCATCAATGATGAAATCAAATACAAGATCGTTTGTTTCTATAAACCGTTCAGCCTCGCGATGATCTGTCTCAAACATATAGGTATGCGAATCGCCAAAACGAGTCTTACACTCTTCCAAATTCTCTACCTCTCCTATGACAAGAATATTCATGTGTGAATGAAGGGAATCAATTGATGTTCTGTACTTTTGATTACTGCTAATTTAATTTTTAAACTTCACAATCATGACAAAGTCTGTTGTTTATTCTTCCAATGCACCAGAGCCGATTGGTCCATACAGTCAGGCCATTCTGATTGGTAATATGCTTTTTATGAGTGGTCAGATTGCCATTCAGAAATCTACAGGAAATATTATTACCTCTTCAATAGAAGAAGAAACAGCACAAGTAATGCAAAACCTGGCTGATGTTTTGGCTGCTTCCGATATGGATTTTTCGCATGTTGTGAAGACGACCATTTTCCTAAAAGACATGAACAATTTTCCCAAGGTGAATGAAGTCTATGGAAAGCGCTTCACGCAAAGCCCACCAGCTCGCGAAACGGTAGAGGTAAGCAGATTACCAAAAGATGTGAACCTAGAAATTTCGTGTATTGCAGTAAAGTAATTTGTGTCAGTCAAGTTCGCCCTGTCATCTGGATTTCTATATCTAAAACAAAAAGAAAGGCTACCCTATCGGGCAGCCTTTCGCTCTTGATTTTATTTCAAAATATTAAATCCTATTGCAGTTTGAAGTTGATAGGAATCACAAACCGAGTACGTACAGGTTTACCACGCTGCTTACCCGGGCTCCATCCTGGGGAACTCATTACCACACGAACAGCTTCTTCATCGCAGCCTCCACCTATACCTTTAATGGCCTTTACATCCGTCAACCTTCCATCGCGTTCAATAACGAATTCTACGAAAACCTTACCTTCAATATTCATCCGCTTGGCTTGAGCTGGATATTTAATTTTCTTACCAACAAATTCATAAAAAGAAGCCATACCTCCTTTATAGGTTGCTTGCTCCTCCACAATAGAGAAGATCTGATCTACGTCTTCTTTTTCTACGGTTGGCTGAATTACAATCTCTTCCACCTTGGTATCTTCTGTAACCTCAGTGTCCATATTGATATCGATCTCTTCCTCTATTTTCTTTTCATCAGGTACTTCAATGATTTGAGGCTGTTGGATCACTGGTGGTGGCGGTGGCGGCTGATCCGTAGGCGGAACCTCCATGATCTCTTCTACTGATGCTTGATTCTTATTAAGATCTTTTGCTGATGTATCATCATATGTCTTATGAGTAAAAGCCATTATCGCAATGGATAAGCTTACAAGAAGACCGATACTGAAAAATAAAAAGGACTTATTCGTTAAGTCGGCTTTTTCTGTCTTTTTAGGTTCCATAGGTTGAAATTAATTGGACTTAGAACGCCAAAGATATAAAAAGGTCACAGTTAGAAACTAAAATTTTAGAGCCTTATTTTCGGTTGCCGTAAAATAAAGAGATGAAAAGGGTGGGATACAAAGAATATTTTTTTGCCGATGGCATCTGCTCAACCTTTGAAGTGTAGGCATCAATCAGAAACCCTGCTTCAAAGCCAGTCACCTGGCTTTTTACCGTTCCTAGTTCAAAATTGAGGGCAGCCTTTAAATTACCTCCAATTTTTATTTTTGAATCACCCAAACCCTCAAACAACCGGCCTGTACCTAGTATTTGTTGCGAGTTTATGGATGTATTGTATTGAGCTGTTAGTTCATTATACGCGCTCCCGTCAACAGTATATTTAACATAATATGGGGCTTGAATACCAAATGATGGCCCAACAGCAAATACTCCCTTTATTTCAACGCCCTGCTGTGGTGCCTTCTTAAATAAGATAACATCACGGCCATATTGAAAACGAAAAGAATA
>DAIQPD010000235.1:0-6165 GCA_036787535.1 Chryseolinea sp. | reverse complement strand
CTTTGCTGACCAGACTTAAAAATGCCGAGTTGCTGGAGTATAAATGGGTAGAGTCCAAATCAGGACCACCTCGAAAATATTATACCTTAACTGATAAGGGCAGCAAATTTCTACGAAACTTGAGTGAGACTTGGGACGAACTGGTACACTCTACCCAAACGATAACCACTAAATCAAACGCTTAATCCTTCATCCGACTTTTTACCACGTATATGAAAAAGAATATTAGCATCAACATCAGCGGTATCATCTTCCACATTGAAGAAGACGGATACGAAAGCCTGAGAAAATACCTCGACTCCATTAACAAATACTTTTCTTCGTTTGAAGACAGCAGCGAGATTCTGGCCGATATTGAAAGTAGAATTGCTGAACTGTTTTTGTCCAAACTCAATGAAGGCAAGCAGGTAATTACAATGGAGGATGTAACCGCATTGATTGCTACCATGGGAAGTGTAAGTGACTTTAAAGCTGCGGAAGAGCAAGAGTCATCTGATCCTCAACAACAATCTTCTAAAAGAAAAGAAGAATCGTATTCTGAAAAATCCAAGGCATATCAATACCAACCACAAAAGCCATTTCAGCGCGATCAAAAAAGAAAAATCCTGGGTGGTGTTTGTGCCGGCATAGGCAACTACTTCAATATCGATCCGGTATGGGTGCGTTTGCTAACTGCGCTGCTTGCTTTTGCGTACGGAATCGGATTCTTAGTCTACCTTATTATGTGGATTGTCATTCCTGGCTCCTACGATTTGGAAGAGACTGAAACTGGCAAGAAAATGTTTCGTGACACAGAGCGTAAAGTTTTAGGAGGAGTATCGGGTGGATTGGCGGCCTTCTTTGGGGTTGATATTGTATTGGTGCGCTTCATTTTTGTGCTCACTACATTTTTCTTCGGAACAGGTTTTCTTGTATACCTGGTGCTTTGGGTAGTTCTTCCCGAAGCGCGTTCACTTACCGATCGCATGCAAATGCAAGGCGAGCCCGTTACACTTTCAAACATTGAATCGAACATAAAAAAAAATTTAAATGAAGATCCCGACAAGGAAGAAAGTGCATTCACAAAAATCATTCTCTTCCCTTTTCGGTTGATCGGTATGATGTTAAGTGTACTTGGTAAAATACTGGTACCTATTGCTGAAATTATACGGGTTGCCATTGGTGTTTTTGTTGTTCTTTTTGGTGTGGGCCTTCTATTTATAACCGTTATTGGTGGAGGAATACTACTGGGCATTTTCTCAGCCTCAGCGTTTTCATGGCCATGGTTAATGGATCACAGCGAAGTTGGAATGCCTTTATATATTTTTATAAATAGCATTCCCACATGGTTAGTGGTGGCTGCTTTTGCTGCTGCACTTATCCCAACTATTTTCATCATGCTGTTGGGCTCCTCTATTGTTGCCAGGAAGTTATCCTTCAATGCCACAACTGGATGGACGCTCTTTGTATTGTTCTTTGTTAGCGTGGCTATGTTGGGTGTAGGTCTACCTAAAATCATATACTCCTTTAAAGAAGAGGGTGAGTTTAAAATTGAAAACACTTATCCATTGCCAGAGAAAAGAGTCATTCTTAAAATCAATGAAGTTGGTATGGATGATTATGATGGAGTTTCCCTAACCTTAAGGGGATATGAGGGCAAAGAAATCAAGCTTATTCAGGAATTTATTTCGAAGGGTGGCACTCGACAAAAGGCCATTGAAAATGCTCAAATGGTAACATATGCAGTAAATGCTGGCGATTCAGTCATAACCTTTGACTCGAATATTAAATTTAAAGAGGATGCAATTTTTCGCAACCAACGATTAGAGATGGTGCTTTACGTTCCATATGATTATCCAATTGTATTAGACAAAAGTATTGCCTCACTTTCTCACTTTGTATCACACTATATTGGTTGGGAAAACCGCGATGGCTTTGTCTGGTCAATGAAAGAAGATGAAGGTTTGACATGTTTAAATTGCCCAAAGAATGAGGACGATGAAAGTGGCATTCGCGACCAGTTTGGCCTTTCTGATTTTGACAGATTAGATTTAAGCGGATTTATTAATGTCAACATTACCTCAGGCAATGAGTACGCTGTCGAAATGTTGGGAGCAGAAAGCGAAAAAAGGAAGTATAAAATCTATCGATCTGGAAAAACACTTGTAGTAGATTTTGAAGGCCAGAAAAAATTTGATTGGGACGGTAAGTTTGTTGATATCGATGAAGTTCGAATTAATATAACCATGCCTAGTCTTGAGAAAATTGAAGGTGGTGGCTATGGATCCATAACCTTTGATGAGTTTACTTCTGATGACATGGAGATTGAAATTAAAGGTCCAATAAAAGTAAATGGAAGTTTAAACGTTCAAAATCTGATCGTTCATCTTACCGGAAAATCGGAAGCTGAACTTTCCGGCCATGTAAGTAATCTCGATGCTGATTTGAATTTTGCCAGCAGATTAAAAGCTTATAACCTTGAGGTGTCAAATGCCGTTGTAGAGGCCAAAGGAGTTTCAACTGCTAAAGTAAATGTTCAAGGCACTTTAGAGATAGATCAAGACGTAACCAGTGACATTGATTATCATGGAATGCCTCAGATTATCAAAAAAGACTAACCCCAAAACCATGATTATATTCTTACTCTTCCTCTTAATGTGCCTGGTCTACTTGCTGTTCTGATTATCACATTTTCAGCTTTAAAATAAAAGAGAATCTCATCTACAATTAGATCAATTTCGTAGATAAGATTCTCATTTCTTTGACACATGAAACTAAAGTTTCATAACTTTAATCTATGGCACGGCTTTTACTTTTGCTAGTGTTAGTGACTTTCCAGATATCTGTTCTTGCCCAAAAGCAAGGCATAAAAGGTCAGGTATTTTGGATTGGTGGAAATCAAATGCCGGGACCTAAGAAAAGCAATTCGCCACAGCAAGGTATTATAAGGGAAATCATTATTTACAATTCAGTTAAACTACAAGACACGAAACAGACGGATGGATTCTTCACTGAGATTCCTGGGCCACCAGTAGCAAGTATTCTGAGTAAGGCTGATGGCTCGTTCCGTATTAATCTTCCTCCTGGCAATTATTCGGTATTTGTAAAAGAAAGTAAAGGCCTCTTTGCCAACCTTTTTGATGGCGAGGGAAATATAAATCCAATAACCGTTAAAGAAAGGAAATACTCTTGGCTAACACTGTCTGTTGATTACGAAGCCGTTTACTAATGAGTGATTCAGCTAGAAACTAAAAAAGCGATAAGAAATCTTATCGCTTTTTTTGTTGGCATTCAATCCAACCTTACCCGTTAAAAAGGTCCTTCTGAGTTTCAGGTCCCTTGTTTTCGAATGATTCTTTTACTTCAGCAGCTTTTTCTTCAACAGCCGCTGCAGCAGCAACTACCTTTTCTGCAACCGCTTCTTTTACCTGTTCAGCTTTAGCCGAAAAAGCTTGAGAAAATGCTTTTGCTTTCGTGGCAACAACCTTCTTCACAGACTTCGCTTTTTTTGCTACCGATTTTGTAATCGACTTAGCTTTCGAAGATACTTTCTTTGCTACTGATTTTTTTGCCGCTTTTGCTTTCTTGGCAACTTTCTTAGCAACTTTCTTAACTGCTTTTTTAACGGGCTTCTTGGCTACTTTTTTAGCCGACTTCTTTGCTGCTTTTTTAGCAGATTTCTTTGTTGTTTTTTTAGTTGCTTTCTTTGCAACCTTCTTGGATGACTTCTTAGCTTTCTTTGCCATAGCAATAAAATTATTTAGTACCCAAAAGTTAAATAATTATCTTTCACTTTAACATAAACACACTATAAATTTTCTACGAATGTCAATAAAGTTATTTGATCTCACTGGTAAGGTAGCGGTTGTTACCGGAGGTACAGGAGTATTAGGAAGTGCCATGGCCAAAGGTCTGGCTGAAGCCGGAGCACATGTTGTTATACTGGGTCGCAGAAAAGAAGCGGGTGATTTGATCGCTTCCGATATCGCCAAACTTGGCGTAAAATCTATTTGCCTACAGGCTGATGTACTCGATAAAAGTCGACTAATCGCAGTAAGAGATGAGATTAAGGAGCGATTAGGATCGATTGATATTTTAGTGAATGCCGCTGGCGGAAATATGCCTGGAGCAGTTGTAGCTCCCGATAAAACCATTTTCGATCTCAATATCGATGACTTTCAAAAAGTAGTAGACCTCAATTTTCTAGGTACCGTCTTACCTACTCAGGTTTTCTCCGAGCACATGGCAGCAAAGAAGCAAGGAGTCATTGTCAACATCGCCTCTATGGCATCTATAAAACCCATTACCCGTGTGGTGGGCTACTCTGCAGCCAAAGCCGCTGTCGATAATTTTACCAAATGGCTGGCCGTTGAAATGGCTAATAAATTTGGTGAAGGTATTCGTGCAAACGCCATCTCGCCAGGTTATTTCTTAACGGAGCAAAACAGAACCTTGCTAACCAATCCAGATGGAAGTTTAACCCCCCGATCAAAACTCGCCATAGCTCAAACACCTTTTGCCCGCTTTGGAAAACCAGAGGAGTTAGTCGGAACATTAATCTGGCTGTGTTCAGATTCTTCCAAGTTTGTAACCGGCATCAATGTTCCTGTTGATGGTGGCTTCAGCGCATACTGTGGTGTCTAGAAAAAGAAAGCATTAACCACATTCCCCGATGACCGAAACAAAACCAATTCAGACTGCATTGCTCTCTTACGGAATGTCAGGAGAAGTATTCCATGCACCTTTGCTCGCTGCTCATTCCGGATTTAAACTTGCTAAAATCTGGCAACGAAAAAGCGCCTCCTCACAAGCCCGGTATCCGGTTGTAGAGATTGTTAAAAGTTTTGAGGAAATTCTAGCGGACAAGTCTATTGAACTGGTAGTTGTAAACACGCCAAACGAAACGCATTTTGAATACAGTAGGCAAGCGTTAATGGCTGGAAAACATGTGGTAGTTGAAAAGCCCTATACCAATTCTGTCGAGGAAGGCATCAGACTTATTGACCTTGCAAAAAAGCAAAATGTAATGCTTTCCGTTTTTCAAAACAGAAGATGGGATGGTGGCTTCATGACAGTACGCGAGATCATTCAATCAAACGTACTGGGAAAAATTGTGGAGCTTGAAATGCACTATGACCGATACCGGAATTACATTGCCGCAAACACATGGAAAGAGGAACCTAGCGTAGGCTCAGGAATTCTTTATAACCTCGGTTCGCACATGCTCGATCAGGTTATTCAACTTTTTGGAATGCCTAATTCTATAAATGCGAAGATTGGGATTCAACGCCCGGAAGGAAAGGTTCCAGACTTTTATGATCTCAGATTAGATTTCGATGATTTGAATGTCATTGTCAAGTCAAGTTACCTGGTTCGCGAAGCCGGGCCGCAATATATTTTGCACGGTATAAACGGATCGTTTTTGAAATACGGACTTGATCCACAAGAGGAAGCACTGAAGGAAGGCAAAATCCCGAAAGGGATAAATTGGGGAAAAGAACCTGAATCCTTCTGGGGCAAACTCAATACACAACTTGGCGCATTGCATTATGAAGGTAAAGTGGAAACCCTTGCGGGCAATTACCTATCCTATTATCAAAACGTGTATGAGGTAATTCGCGAGCATAAAGACCTTGTTGTAAAACCAGAACAAGCGCTTCAGGTCATTCAGCTTATTGAAGCCGCTATAAAAAGTAATGAAGAAAGAAGGTCAATTGATTTAGTGTAAAATTCCAAAAAGGAGCAGCAAGATATAGGTGTTGCTAGAATACCTTTCTAATAATGGTTCAAACAGAATCGTTGTGTTGCTGATTGCACGGAAGTGTAATCTTAAAAGTTGACCCCTTCATATATTCAGAGACAAAGCTTATCTCTCCTCCCAGTTTTTCTACAGATTTCTTTACGATAAAAAGCCCAAGTCCGTTTCCTTTCGATTGCTCATTTCCCCTGAAGTACATTTCGAAGATCCGATCATGGTATTGCGGATCAATTCCTTGTCCGTTATCGCTAAACTCCATAATCACATCATTATCCTTTTGCATTACCTTAAGTCTTATATAAGGATCATGCATGCCGCAGAACGATATGGCGTTTTCCACCAGGTTGTCAACGATGATTTTTACCATTGCCGGGTATGAAATGAAAGCATCCTTCAAATTAATTTCACAATACGTTTTAATACCTTTG
>DAIQPD010000234.1:0-6229 GCA_036787535.1 Chryseolinea sp. | reverse complement strand
GCGAGAGATCTTTAAAGTAGCCAGATAAAGAATCCGTCCCCTTCTTGTTTTTCTGCGCCACCGTTATGGCTTGCTTAATCTCCTTTCGGTCGATGTTTCCATCAGCTCCTGCAATGAGAATACAGACCAGTATTGGTGCTTTTTGCATCAATTCAATCTCCTGATCGTTGAGATTTTGAAACTCGGTAATCATACATGGATGGGCTTGAATACTAAGATGCTGAAATGTTAGTGCATCTGAAACTATTCCTACTATAAATAGCCGATAATCGTTGTTGGTTGTCCGTTGCAGGTTGCTCGGGCGATCAATTAAGAATGAACAACAATCCTTCAGCCCTTTGTGCTTGCCGATTTCACCTGTATATTTACTTGTTCCAATTTTGAGACTCATGTACGAAAAAGACCCTGTTAAGATTTTTGTTATTGAAGACGACCTTGCCTACACCAAGTTTTTAAAATATGTGCTCGGCCTGAATCCTGATTACGAAGTTGAATTTTTCACTACAGGTAAAGAATGTTTAGCGAACCTCCATAAGAACCCAGCAGTTGTCACCCTCGATTATTCCCTCCCGGATATGCCCGGTGAAAAGGTCCTTGGCGAGATCCGGAGTTTTGACCCTAACATCAATGTGATCATTGTTTCTGCTCAAGAGAAAATACACACTGCCGTAGAATTATTAAAGTTGGGTGCTTACGATTATATATCGAAGGATCACGAAACGAAAGACCGGCTATTTAATTCAATCAACAATGCCCGTAACAAAACTTCACTCATCAAAGAAATTGATCATCTCAAAAAAGAGATCTCCCAAAAGTATGAGTTTGAGAAAAGTATTATCGGCACAAGCCCCGCTATCAAGCGAACTTTTTCACTCTTAGAGAAGGCCGTTCAAACCAATATATCAGTTAGTATTTCTGGTGAGACAGGTACCGGTAAAGAACTGGTTGCTAAAGCTATACACTACAACAGTAAAAGAAAAAATAAGCCCTTTGTGGCCGTTAATATTGCAGCTATTCCTCGCGAACTTATCGAGAGTGAATTGTTCGGTCACGAGAAAGGTGCCTTTACGGGAGCCATAACCAGACGCATCGGAAAATTTGAAGAAGCGGAAGGCGGCTCTATTTTTCTGGATGAAATTGGAGAGATGGATCCTAATCTTCAGGCAAAACTTTTGCGCGTTCTTCAAGAGCGAGAGGTAACCAGAATCGGAGGAAATCAAGTTATCAAACTGGATGTTCGGATTATTGCCGCAACACATAAAGACCTTGCAGAGGAAGTAAAAGGCGGGCGTTTCCGCGAAGATTTATACTATCGGCTACTTGGTTTACCTATTCATCTCCCACCCCTGCGGGAGCGTTCGAATGATGTTCTTTTAATTGCTAAACATTTCCTGGATCAGTTTGCCAACGACAATCAGATGCGCAAATTTAAAATCAGTGAGGAGGCCCAGCAGAAATTATTGCAATACCCATTTCCGGGAAACATACGCGAATTAAAATCAATCATAGAGCTTGCGGCAGTGATGGCAGACGAGCAGGAGTTAACCGCTAAAGACATTAGCTTTAACAGCACAACCCGAATGGAATCCTTCCTGTATCAGGAAATGACCATGCAGGAATTCATGTACCGCATCATCCGTCACTACCTTAATAAATATGATAACAATGTGCTGGATGTTGCCCACAAACTAGACATTGGAAAGTCATCCCTTTATCGATATTTAAAAGAGATGGAGGCCGCAGGGATTTAAAGAAGTATGGAGCTTCAGCAATATCTTAAAACAGGAAAATTCTATGAAGCCGTAGTGGAAGACGGTTCTGATATTATATTCATTGTCGATTATTCAGGCGAGATCAGCTACCACAATGATTCTGTACTGGCTACTTTGGGCTATCGATCTAAGAGTCTAATTGGTAAAAACTTCTTTAACTACGTTCATCCGTCAACAATAGAGCAGCTTAAAATTAGTTTCAGGCAAAGTCAAAATCGTGCCTACACTAAAAATGTTGAATTTGAATTTCTTTGTAAAGACCATACCTATCGGCATCTTGAATTCAATGCCATCAACCTGAAGCATAAAGAAAACCTCGAGGGCTTTATTTTAGATTGCCGCGACATTGAGCAACGCAAAAAAGATGAAGCCGAACTCCTCCGACTTCAAAAAGCGAAGGAACAGTTTTTGGCCAACATGAGCCACGAGATCCGAACTCCGATCAATGGTATTGCAGGCATGGCCAATCTGCTTGGACAAAACCCAAGTCCGGAAGAAAGTGAAACGTATTTAAATGCCATTCGCCATTCGGCTGAAAATCTGAAAGTCATCATCAACGATATACTGGACTTATCCGCTATTGAATCAGGTAAATTACGATTTGAAAAAATCGCCTTTAATCTGCAGGACTTCTTACCCTCACTGCTCAGCACCTTTACCTTTCAGACAAGGGAAAAGCACATCTCATTGAATTATAATATTGATGAGAAGCTAAACAAGATTCTTTTAGGCGATCCCGTGAGGTTGAACCAAATACTCATTAATCTGATCAGTAATGCTGTAAAGTTTACGCATACCGGGTCAATTGACGTAAAGTGTTCGGTTGAACAAGAACAAAAAAATATTTGCTGGGTACGCATTGAAGTGGTTGATACTGGTGTTGGAATTCCGACCGAAAAACTATCTACCATTTTTGAAAGTTTCAGTCAGGCCGATGAGAGCATCACCCGAAAATATGGTGGCACTGGCCTTGGTCTTACTATTGTAAAACAATTGGTTGAATTACAGGATGGCAGAATAACGGTAAGCAGTAAAGTAAATGAAGGCTCACGGTTCATTGTTTTCATCCCCTATGGTATCGGCAAAACACGGAAGATTGAATCACCTAAAAATGATGCCGGACTAAAAGAGATTAATGCATCAGAACTGTATGTCTTATTGGTAGAAGATAACGACATCAACCGGCTTTACGCGAAGAGCATTCTCAAAAAATGGCAATGCCATACCGATACCGCTGAAAACGGGTTGGTGGCCATTGAGAAGATTAAAAACAATTCCTACGATGTTGTATTGATGGATATTCAAATGCCAGTGATGGACGGATATGAAACTACCCAGGCCATTCGAATGATGGATTCCGAAATATGTAAAGTACCTATTGTAGCATTAACTGCTAACGCAACAAAAGCGGATGTAGACCGATGTAAAGCTGCCGGCATGGATGATTATTTGCCTAAGCCGTTCACACCAGAAGACCTCTATCGAAAACTTTTTGAAGAGCTTAACATTAAAGCCAGTAATAAGCCACGACAGAAAACTTCAAAACCAAAAAGCACAGCTTATAACCTGGAGTATTTGCGTTCTGTATCCGGAAGCAATGAAGATTTTATCCGGGAAATGGTGAGTACCTTTACGCAATCCATCCCTCCTATTCTGACAGAAATAAAAACAGCAACCGAAGAAAAAGACTGGGATAAGGTAGCCCGACTCTCCCATCAGATAAAACCATCGTTCACTTTAATGGGAATCAATACCATGCGCAACACCGTGGCTTTCATTGAAGAACATAGCAGGGAAAGGATCAATCTTGATGAGCTTCCTAAAATCATTTACCAATTCCTGAGTAGCTGTGAAACACTACTGCCAGAATTGGAAAATGAAATTGCTCCTCATTAATTTCGATTGATCACTGCAATCTTTCTGTACACCACCGACTTCTCTCCTGACTGTATCGCCATAAAATAAATTCCACTTGCCAATCGGCTTACATCAACTTGCTGTGGTGACGATAAATCCCGGTTTACCTTTCCTTCCAATACCACAATACCTCTTTGATCGATCATCTTCCACTCATAATCATGATGAAGTTCACTTTCAAGTTGAAGATTTAAGGTATTCGAAACCGGGTTCGGATACATGTTCACTGCTGAAATTTTATCTGCCGGATCATTTTCAACCGCGACAACTGTGCTTCCTGTTTTCCTTGATATCTTCTGAATAATTGCTTGAAGCATTCTGACTGAATCTAAACTTGAATTGTAATTCTGAACAAAAGCAATGACAGATAGATCATCTGGAAATGCGATTGGAACGTCAATCTTGTAATCAACATCGATTGATTCCTGGTCACCACTTGTCCATGTCTTGTCTATGTATCTTCCTTCGGCTTGCAATAAAAGTTTGCGTAGATAATTTGTATTTACATTACCGTCACTGCCAATCACTCCACTTTCTACCAAAGCAGCATGCAAAATAACTGGCTTGTTTAAATTTTTAAGCGTATCAATATAGGTGAATTGTAAATTAAGCTGAAGTCTGTTCTCATCCGCGCCAACCGTTTCAACAATCTTAATATCAAACGAAGGATCTTCAAGTGCTCTACGATCTAGTTCCTTATCTGTAATACTGGTGTGCGTACCATTAAAGTTCGAGCCATAATATGGTCCGACAATTCCATCCATTATGGATACTGGAGGCTTTGATAATCCATAGAAAATCCTTCTTGCAGATGGATCATCTGGATTGTCACCGTTAATCTGATCAAACCCCGGATTGGCAATATGATACTGTATCTTAATGAAGTCAGATGAATCTCTATTATTAAAATCGTAAGAAGTGGCATACAAATTATCCAGGTAATCATCCGCTAACTCGCTTGATCCATCTGAATCATTTGTAAAGTGCTCCACCAAAACATTGCGTGTTTTCTCACCAATGTAAATATCATCAAAGGCAAAACCATCTTGTTTCGTTCGGGTGTTTCCGTCACTACCAAAAGCTATTCTGAAAATAACAATTCCTCGTTCGGTAGGATCAATGACTTCCAAATTATAGCGCGAGTTCCTCCAGACTTTTGTCGTATCGCTCCAGGCATAGTTTGTAACATCACCCGGGCTACCCACAATATTCCGGCTATTGTACCAATTAATACCATTACCTTCAGCATCTCCCAATGCAATCCAGTCCGCTCCTCCATTTGTGGAGTATTGCAAGATTGCACCGTCATAACCTATTTGGGTATCTGACCAATAATTCAATGAGATCATTGGTCGACTTAATCCATCAAGATTTAAGCAAGGACCAATCACAAAAGATTCTTCATTGTCGTAATAGGATTGGCTATTTGCCCCGGTCCACCAGGCATTTACTCCTGATGCGGCCGTGGTAATATTCATCCCACTTGGCGTACCAAATTGCCAACTGGTTTTATCTCCACTTAAATCATAATTAATAACGGGATACCATGAACCAGAGCCTGCTTCAAAATTATTCCTATATGGATTTACAGCCACTGCCGTTGGACTGTCCAGTATAAAAATAGTTTTAGTTGTGTCTGCTGAACAGTTAGCACTTGTTCCTATCGTTAGGGTTACATCATACGTTTGATATGTTCCATAGGTATGTGTAGGATTTTGAAGTGAAGATGTTGGTGTCCCATCGCCAAAATCCCATAGGTAGCTGTTGATGGTACCAATAGTCTCTTCTGAATCATCTGTGAATTGCGTAACATCTCCCAGACAAAACGATGATCTTTTAAAATCTGGAACTGGAGGAATTCCAATGTTAATGGCTTTCGTAAAAGTGTCCGTACAGTTATTATTTGTTGTAACTACTAAGGTCACATTTTTTACTCCCCCTGGTAGGCTATATTGATGGGACGGTGAAGGACCTGTTCCAAAACCTCCATCACCGAAATTCCAAATCCAATCGGTTATAATATCGCCATTCGGATTATTAAATATTGTATTCTGGGTAAATATTGTTGGTCCACCACCGTCAATGCAATCATCTCCCGATGTTATTGATGTTGTCGGCCCAGCGTATATAGTCAAAACCTTAGTTACGGTATCTCTAACAGCAACACTATTGGTGTAAATGTATTGTACGATATAAGGTCCTCCTGTAATACCTAAAGTATTAATCTTATAGTCAATCCCATCAAAAACGATCCGACTATTCATGTATGGATCCGGGCTTTTGAATAACGTTGGAGAAAAGCCTGTGCTTGCAGGAGGAGATCCAATAAGCGTGAGCAGATTATTTACGCCTGAGTTTTCGCACAGGGCGATATTAATTTCATCCGCATCATTTGTGCCAGGCGCTTCAATTTTAAATTTTGCAGCTGTTATTTCATTAACAATAACATTCTGTTCTACATAATTAGAACAACCAGTTATACCATCAGTAAATGTATACCGTATTACATTGGTAGTATTTGCAAGACCTGGGTTAAAGTA
>DAIQPD010000233.1:0-6279 GCA_036787535.1 Chryseolinea sp. | reverse complement strand
CAAAATTTACGCCCTTAACGGTTCTGCCATCCTTAATATCGAGACAAGGAATGATTCGTTTAGTCAACATCCTTCAATTCTTTTAGGGTAACCTTTCCTTCGTAATATGCCTTCCCGATGATTACTCCATCTACTTTTATATATTTCAATTCTTTAACGTCATCAATATTACTCACACCACCACTTGCAATAATCTTAAGATCAGGAAAACGTTTCTTAAGTTTTTTATACAATCCAAAATTAGGTCCTTGTAGCATACCATCGGTGCTGATATCAGTACAGGTAAGGTATGTTAATCCTTCTTTCACAAATTTTCCAACAAATTCATAAAGATCCAACTCAGTATGATCCTGCCATCCATTGATCATTATTTTCTCATCACGAACATCAGCACTGAGAATAAAATTTTCAGGATGATATTTTTGCATCCATGAAATAAAGGTATCCGGATCTTTTACCGCCATGCTACCAATATTGATTTGATTAATATCAAGCTCCAACAATCGCTCAACTTCGTCAGCTGTTTTAACACCACCGCCAAAATCTACTTTTAAGGATGTCTTTCCGTGAATATCTTCAATCACTTTCCAGTTTACAACCTTCCCCTTTTTTGCTCCGTCTAAATCAACAAGATGGATGTATTTTAAATCAGCATCTTCAAATTCTTTGGCTACATCAAGAGGATACTTGCTGTAGATTTTCTTTTGCGCGTAATCTCCTTGTGTGAGCCGAACGCACTTTCCATCAATAATATCAATCGCAGGAATAATTCTCATATCAATACTTAAACATTTAAAAAACTTTTTAAAACCAATTCACCCGCTTGCGCTGATTTCTCAGGGTGAAATTGAACTGCATAAAAATTATCTCTGTGCATTGCCGCACTAAACGGGTTAATGTATTCGGTTATGGCAGAGGTATTTTTGTTTACGGGGACATAATAACTATGGACAAAATATGCATACTTATTTTCAAGTTCTGAAGTTAACCAGCTATCATTCACGGATAAATTATTCCATCCCATGTGTGGCACTTTCATATCACCTTTTGGTTTGAATAGTTTCACCGATTCATTGAAAATCCCAAGACAATCGGTACTATTTTCTTCCGAATACGAACACATTAGTTGCATACCTAAGCAGATCCCTAAAACAGGTTGCTTGAGATTAACGATTACATGATTCAGTTTCTTATCCTCAAGGTATTTCATTGTTGTGCTCGCTTCACCCACACCAGGAAAAATTACCTTATCTGCCTTCTGAATTTCTTCCGTACTATCTGTAATGATAAAATTAACTCCAAGTCTTTCCAAAGCAAATGAAACTGACTGGATGTTTCCGGCATTGTATTTTATGATTACGATTTTCATGTTACAATATTAGAAGTTCCTTTAAAGAACTCCTTTTGTTGATGGTAATTGGTTGCCTTCCTTTTTAACGGCCATCTTTATTGCTTTTGCGAATGCTTTAAAGAGTGCTTCAATTTTATGATGTTCATTTGTCCCTTCTGCCTTCATATTCAAATTACATTTTGCGGTATCTGAAAATGATTTGAAGAAATGGTAAAACATCTCTGTTGGCATCTCACCGATTTTCTCGCGTTTAAACTCTGCTTCCCAAACTAACCAGGGTCTTCCACCAAAGTCGATGGCCACTTGTGCAAGACAATCGTCCATGGGTAAACAGAATCCATATCGTTCAATGCCTCGCTTACTACCTAATGCATTGATGAATGCCTCTCCTAATGCTAATGCAGTATCTTCAATGGTATGATGTTCATCAATATGCAAATCCCCTTTCGTTTCAATTGTAAGATCAATATTTCCATGGCGCGAAAGCTGATCAAGCATGTGATCGAAGAAGTCAAGTCCTGTGCTTATTTTTGATTTCCCATTCCCATCCAGATTAATTTCAATCTTGATGTCGGTTTCTTTTGTTTTGCGAACTACGATTGCCTTACGTTCAGGATTGGCAACAAGTTGGTAAATGTCTTTCCAGTTTGTGGTGGTCAGTTTGCAAAATGGATGAAGGCCCTTCTCTTTTACTTTTTCATCCAGACTCCCATCGTTGATCAATATTCCTTGCGAACCAAGATTTTTTGCTAACTCAATATCGGTTATCCGATCGCCAATGACGTATGAGTTTTTCAGATCATACTGATCTGAAAAATATTCAGTGAGCATGCCAATGCCTGGTTTACGGGTAGGCTTATTTTCGTGAGGAAAAGATTTGTCGATTAGAACATTTGAGAATTTTATGTTCTCATTCTCAAATGCCTTCATCATTTTGTTGTGTGCTGGCCAGAAGGTATTTTCAGGAAAGCGATCTGTTCCAAGTCCATCCTGATTAGTGACCATCACCAATTCATAATCGGTTTCCGTGGCAATCTTATTAAGCCAGGTAAATACACCCGAATAAAATTCCAACTTCTCTAAGCTGTCAATTTGTTCATCAGCAGGCTCTAGAATGAGTGTTCCGTCACGATCAATAAACAATACTTTTTTCATAGTTGTTCTAGTGCGTTGAGTAGATCCTGATTTTCTTTTGGAGTACCTATGGTAATCCGGATGCAGTTATCGCACAACGTAACTTTTGATCGATCGCGAACAATAATACCTTGCATCATAAGATGTTGATACGTTGCAGGTGCATCCTTTACCTGAACAAGAAGGAAGTTAGCATCTGAAGGATAAATTGTCTTGACAATTGAAAGTTTCGACAAGGAGTCAGCGAGTTTGTAGCGCTCCCTGATAATCTCCTTTACATTTTCGTTCTTTTTTTCAACTTGAAGTAATGCTGCTAAAGCTTGTTCCTGTGTAAATACATTTACGTTGTAAGGGTATTTTATCTTGTTAATAATCTGAATAATTTCCTCTGACGCAAAACACATTCCCAAACGCAGTCCTGCTAAACCCCATGCTTTGGAGAAGGTTTGAAGAATTACAAGATTCGGATACTTTGAAAGTTCGAAGGTAAAACTTTGACTTGATGCGAAATCAATATACGCCTCATCAATGACTACAAGTCCGGGAAAGCGATTTAAAACTTCAATTACCTTACCGCGATTCAACAAATTCCCGGAAGGATTATTTGGACTACATAGAAAAAGAATTTTAGTTGATGGTTTAAATTCAGTCGGGAAGTTATCAATATCAATGTCAAAATAGGGTGTAAGTGAAAGTTGCTCAATGCTGACTGCATTTACATCAGCACAAACTGCGTACATGCCATAAGTAGGTGGAGTGATGAGAATAGAATCAACATGAGGCTCGCAGAAAGCGCGAATCAATAAGTCAATGGCTTCATCACTACCATTGCCTAAAAATGTTTGTTCTGGTTTTACTCCTTTTAGTTCTGCAAGACTTTCTTTTACCTTCCATTGTAGCGGATCGGGATATCGATTATAAGGAGATGGGTAAGGATTTTCATTAGCATCTAAAAATATCTCTGCCTCTCCTTTAAACTCATCGCGTGCGGACGAGTAAGGCTTCATGTTCAGAATATTTTTTCGCACAAGGGATTTTATGTTCATATCGAATTAAGATCTATTTGTGTTTTATTGGTCTAACCTTACTAGGTAAATATGATTGTTAATTGTTAATCGTTAATAGTGGGTGTGTGGCCTGGGTGTGTGCACTTTATAATCAAAGACCATTAACGATTAACCATTAACTTTTTAGTTTTCCTTAAACTTCAAACTTTCTAACCGAATCGTAACCGCATTCTTATGCCCAATCAATTGTTCAGCTTCTGCCATTATTTCTACCACAGGACCGAGCGTACGAATACCTTCTTCGGTTAGCTGTTGATAGGTAATGTATTTCATAAAACTTTCTAATGCTACCCCGGCAAATGCCTTTGCATAACCGTTTGTTGGAAGTGTATGATTCGTTCCGGATGCATAATCGCCAATTGCTTCAGGCGAGAAATTGCCAAGAAAAATTGAACCTGCATTTGTTATTTTATAAGCAATTGCTTCGTTGTTTTTAGTGTTGATAATTAAATGCTCTGGTGCGTATTTATTAATAAAGTCAACACTTTGATTTTGATCCGTTAGTATAATCACTCTGCTATTTGCCAATGATTTTTCGGCAATTGCTTTTCGTGGCAAAGCATTCAATTGCTTGTCAATTTCATTTTGGATTGGAGCGACAAGAGATTCATCGTTCAAAACTAAAATCACCTGACTGTCTTCTCCATGCTCTGCTTGCGATAACAAATCCGCAGCGACAAACGATGCGTTTGCTGATTTGTCTGCCATCACTAACACTTCAGATGGACCTGCCGGCATATCAATTGCAACACCTTCCTCTGTTATTAATTGTTTAGCTTTTGTTACATATTGATTTCCTGGTCCAAAGATTTTATAAACTTTGGGAATAGACTCTGTTCCAAATGCCATAGCAGCAATAGCTTGCGCACCTCCTACCTTAAATATTTTTGTTACCCCCACCAGTTGCGCTGCAAACAAAATGGCAGCGTTAATATTCCCTGATTTATCAGGAGGCGAACACAACACTACTTCTTTACAACCCGCGAGTTTAGCAGGAACACCCAACATCAACACGGTTGAAAAGAGCGGTGCAGATCCACCCGGTATATAAATCCCTACCTTATCAATACCTACTGCTTTTCTCCAACATGTTACACCAGGCATTGTTTCGATTTTATTAACCTCACGTTTTTGCGTTGCATGAAATTTTTCAATGTTGCTTGCAGCAATACGAATGGCGTCCTTTAATTCTTCAGATAATAACTTCTCTGCTTGTTGAATTTCAGCTTGTGTTACCAATAATGTGTCAACGGTAACCTTATCAAATTGAAGCGTAAGTTCACGAAGTGCACTATCACCCGATTTCTTTACTCGGTTCAAAACATTGCGCACCGCACTATCCAGAAACTCAAGCTCAAGCTGAGGACGTTCCAGCAATGGCGACCAGTTTTCTTTAGAAGGATTGTTAAATATTTTCATTTTACTTAATGTAAGTGGTGTAGTGTATAACCAATTTTTAAAAACCTTGAACTTTAAACTTCAAACCTCAAACTCTATACAATCATCTTTTCAATCGGCACCACAAGAATACCTTCAGCACCAAAACTTTTAAGCTGATCAATCTTCTCCCAGAAATCATTTTCATCTACAACCGAATGTAATGAGCTCCAACCTTTCCGCGCGAGAGGAATGATAGTCGGGCTTTTCATACCCGGAATGACACTGGTTATTTTATCAATGGCTTCGTTCGGACAATTCATCAAAATATATTTGTTGTTCTTCGCTTTTTGTACCGCTTCAATACGGAACAAAAGTTTATCAAGTATGTTTTGTTTTTCTTTAGCCAACTCTGGATTGGTAATGATTACCGCTTCTGATTGCATCACAATCTCAACTTCCTTCAGACCATTGCTCAACAGCGTGCTTCCGGTGCTTACTAAATCACAGATGGCATCCGCTAATCCGATGCTTGGAGCTATTTCAACAGAGCCGCTAATCTCATGAATGCCTGCAGATATATTATTCTTCTTTAAAAACTCCTTGACGATGTTCGGATAAGACGTTGCTATATTTTTTCCATCAAGCGATGCAATACCTGTATAGGTATCACCCTTTGGAAGAGCCAATGACAAGCGGCACTTAGCAAAATCCAGTCGTTTTACAATTTCGTTTTTCTTTTGCTTCTCGGCCACCACATTCTCTCCAACAATACCGACATCCGCTACCTTGTCTTCTACATATTGAGGAATATCATCATCACGAAGGAAGAGTACTTCAACTGGGAAATTTCGAGCCTGTGCTTTGAGCTGATCTTTACCATTGCTAAAGGATAATCCGCTTTCCTTTAAAAGCGCAAGCGATCCCTCTTGCAGGCGACCTGATTTTTGAATGGCAATTCTGAGGACAGTATTATTCATAGTTTATATCTCAACAATGAGAAATTTAAATTTTCAATAGATACAAGAGCATAAAAAAAGGCCTGTTACAGAGTAACAAGCCTTTTTTGAATTTTTCTATACTTTAAACTCAAAACAAAAACCTGCCACCCATCTTGTGGTTTACATGATGGTGGTGGTGAGTCGTTGTGTTAATTGTGTTTTTCATTTCCTTATTGTGCTGCGAAGAAATCAAATAGTTTCCAAACATCAAAACATCCGCAGGTAAACTTATGGATAATTCTTTCCTAACTAGTGGTAGGGGGATTTCAGTTCGAAGTTAAAAGTTCAAGGTTTGAGGTTAACATTGAGAGGTGATTAAGGAACACGTTGTCGCGTGTTGACTTCTCAA